>CAVKKE010000007.1:0-35969 GCA_963656875.1 Barnesiella intestinihominis
ACTGCCAAAGCCTCTCACTTTGGGAGAGGTGGCACGGCGTAAGCCGTGACGGAGAGGGCGAGCCAGCTTATCAAAGCTATGCCGTTTTCCTCTTCGGCCCTTCTGGTGAAAAGGCGACCCGGCAAAGCCCGCAGGCTTTGCCGGGTCGCAAACTAAAAATAATTTTTCCGCTAATAATGCCAAAGCGCACGCGTCGGCAATCAAAACCACTCTGCGTCAGGCTTTTCTGCCTGCTCTGCCCTTGCCCGCATTGTTCAGCTTGCGCACCAGATCATTCTGATGCTTGCGCTGACTGGGGGTAGGCTGGGGGTCTTTCGCTTCCTCGGCGCGGCGTCCGCTCTGGGCGGCGTCCGGGTCGATGCGCTCCAATGTCCACTCCTGATTGCCGCCGGGCACAAAATTCCAGATCTGGGCCTGCGCACCGTTGGATGTGTTCATGCCCACAAGGTCAATGTATTTGTCCGCCAGCACATTGCGGATGCGGGTGCGGCCATTGCGAGTGGGCTCCAGCGCCCAGCACTGGCTCAGCCCGCTGGTGCGGCTCCACTGGTGCAGCCAGGTGCCCTCCACCACGCCGCCGAGGGCCAGATCGATCATCTTGCCGGTGAAACGGTTGCAGATGCGCCAGCGTCCTTCGCCTGCATCCACAAACTGCCACTGCTGCCACGGATGGCCCGCGTAGCTCCACAGCTGGACGGCAGCACCGTTCTCGGTGTTGAAGTTCTTTACTTCCAGCACCTTTCCATTGGGGGCTTTGATGATGTAAAATTCATTTTCCAGAATAACGACCTGTGATGCCTTTGCCATAGAGCACGACTCCTTTCCGGTTTGGTAGCTCTATTATAACGTATTTGCGCTTGGGCAGCAAGGATGCTTTTCCATAATCTTTTTTCGTTTTATTGTGCATTCTGCTGTGTTTTTCCGCATTTTCACGCACATATGCAACAGAACCGTTTCTAGCCGGAACCTCTTTGCACTCCGGGCCGTCTTGTGATACAATAAAAGCACGAATTTCAAGGGAGGGAATTGCTATGACCAACGAAACATTGGAAACCATCAAGAACCGCCGCAGCTGCCGCGCCTATAAACCCGAGCAGATCACTGACGAAGAACTGAACGCCGTGCTGGAAGCAGGCACTTACGCCGCCAGTGCCATGGGCCGCCAGTGCGCAAAGATCGTGGTCGTGCAGGACGCTGAGACCCGCGCCCAGCTCACCCGCATGAACGCCGCCGTCATGGGCAGGGACACCGACCCCATGTACGGAGCCCCCACCATTCTGGTGGTGCTGGCTGACGCCAACGTGAAGAACGCCGTGCAGGACGGCAGCCTTGTCATGGGTAACCTGATGCTGGCCGCTGCTTCGCTGGGGCTGGGCAGCTGCTGGATCAACCGTGCCAAAGAGGAATTCGACACCGACGAGGGCAAAGCCCTGCTCAAAAAGTGGGGCATCGAGGGCGAATGGGTCGGCGTCGGCCACTGCATCCTCGGCTACCCTGCCGCTGAGCCCAAGCCCGCGGCCCCCCGCAAACCGGATTATATCGTCAAAGTATAAGGAGAACTATGAAGCCCGATTACAAGCTGGTCGCCAAGGCCAAATATATCCACGCCACCGCCGACCTCGCCAGTGAGCTCTGGCATGAGGTCTACAAGCGCTATTACCCCGCAAAGCAGCTGGACACCCTTGTGGAGGAGCTGCAGAGCGCTGATGCCATTGAAGAGGATATCGACAACGACGTGAACTACTTTCTCGTGGTGCTGGGCGGCAAGACCGTCGGCTACTTTGCCTGGAAGATGGAGAACACTGCTCTGCACCTGATGCACCTGTACCTCAAGCCCGAATACCGCGGCAAGGCACTGGGCCGGGATATCGTTCTGTCCTGTGAGCGTCTGGCCCGCGGCGAGGGCAAGGGCCGTGTGTGGTGCACCGTCCACGCCAAGGCTCTGCCCGTGCAGCAGTTCTTCAAAGCCCTGCGCTACCGCAATCTGAAACCTGCCGAGCAGGAGACCGGCACTGTTCCCCGCGACGAGCTGGTGTTTGAGCACACACTGGGCTGAGAAGCCGTTTTCTTTTTCGTAAATGCCATAAAGGTATTGAATTTTTTCTCCGTTTGTTCTACACTAATGTAGTGTAATAAAGTGTCTGCCTGTGGGCGGCATCTGCAAAAAGGAGAACAACATGGCAAAAGATCATCCGACCGGCAAATCCGGCCTGTATCAGGCATTTTTGCAGCTCAAGACCCCGGAACAGTGCTACCGTTTTTTGCAGGATGTGTGCAGCTATTCCGAGCTGAGCGCAATGGAACAGCGCTACAACATCGCCGAGATGCTGGTGGACAAGCGCATCTACACCGAGATCATGGACAAGACCGGTGCATCCAGCGCCATCATCAGCCGGGTCAGCCGGGTGCTGAGCGCCGACGACAGCGTGCTGCGCACTCTGCTGGAAGCAGAAAAGCCCGCTGACGAATCCAAGAACTGAATCCCATGCAGCCTATGCCGCGTGCCGCCCGGGTGTTGTGCCCGCTTTTGCGGTGCGCGGCCTTTTTGTTATCCGTTCGGGAAGCGTCAGGTTTCTCTGCACGAAATCTACCGTTGCTTCCCCTCATCAGTCGCCTGCGGCGACAGCTTCCCCCATGGGGAAGCCTTCATAGGAGGTTTGATTAAAGTGAGCAAAGCAGTTGTCTTTTTTGCCGAGGGCACCGAAGAGTGCGAAGCCCTTCTGGTGGTCGATCTTCTGCGCCGGGCCAAGGTGGACGTGACCGTGGCCAGCGCCACCGGCAACCGTTCCATCACCAGCAGCCATAAGGTGCACATCACCGCCGATGCACTGGCCGAGGACATTGACTATTCTGATGTCGATCTTGTGGTTCTGCCCGGCGGCATCCCCGGCACCCCGAACCTTGCTGCCAACAAGACCGTCACCGACACCTGCGTGTCCTTTGCAAAGGCAGGCAAAAAGGTGGCAGCCATCTGCGCTGCACCCAGTGTGCTGGCTTCTCTGGGCCTGCTGGAAGGCAAAAAGGCCACGGCCCACGCCGCATTCCAGGATAAGCTGGCCGGTGCCGAAGTGCTGGACACCGAAGTGGTCGTGGACGGCAACATCACCACCAGCTACGGTCTGGGCGGTGCCATCCCCTTCGCGCTGGAACTGGTGCGTCAGCTGGCCGGGCAGGCCGAAGCCGACCGCATCCAGAACGCCATCGCCTACCGCCACTGAGGGAGGAATTTATCATGCGTTTTATCACCTGCCGTCTGCCGGACGGCGTGGAAGATCCGGCCATTCTTTCCCCGGACGGCACCCAGGTCTGGCCGCTGAGCTGGCTGGGCCTTTCCTATGAGACCCTGTCCGACGCCATCCCCTTCCTGACTCCGCAGGTGCGGGCAGGCCTGCAGCTGGCGATTGCGGGCATCCCGGCTCTGCCCATCGACGCCGTGCAGCTGCAAAGCCCCATTCCCTGCCCCGCGCAGGATGTGGTGTGCCTAGGCATCAACTACATGGCCCACTCGGACGAAGCGGAAAAATATTCTGCCGATGCCTTCTCGACGAAGCATCAGGACGCGATCTATTTTTCCAAGCGCGTTTCCCGCGCCGTGGCGGACGGCGGCTTCATCGAGGCCCACACCGACCTTGTGAAAAAGCTGGACTATGAATGCGAGCTGGCCGTGGTGCTGGGCAAGGACGCCAAAGATGTGCCCGCCGGGCAGACGAAAGATTATGTGTTCGGCTACACCATCCTGAACGATGTCTCCGCCCGCGACGTGCAGACCGCTCACAAACAGTGGTATTTCGGCAAGAGCTTGGACGGCTTCACCCCCATCGGCCCCTGCATCGTCACGGCGGATGAGTTCGAAGCTTACCCGCCCGAGCTGGGCATCCGCAGCTTCGTGAACGGCGAAAAACGTCAGGACTCCAACACCAGACTGCAGATTTTCAACATCGACCATGTGATCCACGAGCTGACCCAGGGCATGACCCTGAAGGCCGGAACCATCATCGCCACCGGTACCCCGGCAGGCGTTGGCATGGGCATGGACCCACCGCAGTTCCTCAAGCCCGGCGACACTGTGCGCTGCGAGATTGACGGCATCGGTTCCCTGACCAACACCGTGCGGTGACCTTCCGGCAGTTTTGCCAAAGCCGCACCCTCATTTCCGTCTGATTGCATGAAAAGCCGCTGCGGCACTGCTCTTTTGCAGGCGGGTGTGGTATACTGGGGAGTACGAAATACTGCGGCGCAAAGCCGCTGAAAAGGGGTAAATGAAACATGAAGGAATATGCATTCGGCATTGATCTGGGCGGCACCACTGCCAAGATCGGCCTATTCAAGACCACCGGCGAGCTGCTGGAAAAGTGGGAAGTACCCACCGACACCTCCAACGCCGGTGAACACATTCTGGAAAATCTGGCCGCTGCCGTGCAGGGCAAGATGC
Organism: Barnesiella intestinihominis; assembly: GCA_963656875.1. GTDB lineage: Bacteria > Bacillota > Clostridia > Oscillospirales > Ruminococcaceae > Faecalibacterium. The sequence goes on from CAVKKE010000007.1 coordinate 4,433, forward strand.
AGGAAAAGGGCCTTTCCGCCGAGCAGGTGGAAGGCGTGGGCGTGGGTGTGCCCGGCCCCGTGCTGGACAGCCGCATCGTGCCCATCATCTGCGCAAACCTGGGCGGCTGGGGCAAGCACAACGTCTCCGAAGAGCTGGGTGCCATGCTGGGCGGCATCAAAGTCCTGGTGGGCAACGACGCCAATGTGGCTGCTCTGGGTGAGATCTGGATGGGCTGTGCCAAGGGCTGCCGCAGCGCCGTCATGGTCACGCTGGGTACCGGCGTGGGCGGCGGCGTCATCGTCAACGGCAAGGTCATTGACGGCACCCACGGCGCAGGCGGCGAGATCGGCCACATCACCGTGAACCGTCATGAGACTGCCACCTGCGGCTGCGGCAAGCACGGCTGCCTTGAGCAGTATTCCAGCGCCACCGGCGTTGTCCGCTGTATGAAAAAGCTGCTGGACGAGAATCCGGACACCCCCTGCACCCTGCGCGGCACCGACTTCGCCGCCAAGGATGTGTTTGATGCCGCCCGCAATGGCGACGCCCTTGCCGCCCGCGAAGTGGACGAGATGACCGACACGCTGGGCCTGGCACTGGCCACCATCGCCAACACCGTGGACCCGGAGATGTTCATGGTAGGCGGCGGCGTGTCCCGCGCCGGTGATGTGCTGTTTGCTCCGCTGCGCGAACACTACAAGACCTACGCCTTCAAATCCTGCCGTGAGACTCCCATCGTCGCCGCCACCCTCGGCAACGATGCCGGCATTTATGGCTCCGTCCGTCTGATCGTAGGCGAATGACCGCATTGTAAACATAAAAAGGGCCTGTGCCGCATCTGCGGCGCAGGCCCTTTCTGTTTACAGCTTATTTTGCAGCGGCACATTCCGGGTCACCATCACGTCACTTTCCAGGCCGCAGACGTTGTGCAGCACAATGGTGCCTGCAGCCACAGGGGCGGCCAGCACCACCTTGCGGATCTCGTCCATCACCGGAAAGATCATATCCTTGGGGATTGCTTTGGTCAGACGCACGCTGGCAACAGGCAGTTCACCGCCTTTTACCAGCACTGAGCTTGCAATGGTGCGGCGCGGTGCAGTGAGTTCCTGCCGCACATACTGTTCACCGCGGGGGCAGGTCTGGCCGGTAACAGAGATCACCTGACCGTTTTCAACTTCGGCCTCGATCTCACAGCCGTTGGGGCAGACGATACAAGTAAATTGCTTTTTCATTCTACCGACACCTCCAGTGCACCGTTCTCCTGCAGCTTGGCACCAGAGACCTTGAACTGGATCATCTCTGCGGGAATAGCTTTCTTCATCTTTTTGGCCGCAACCTCCACGCCGTTCTGGCGCACCACGATGCGGCAGTCACGGTAGTGGCTGCGCACACGCAGCGAGAGGGTGAAATCGTTCCTGCCGCTGACCTCCTGCGGGATGGTGTGGCCCACGCCCTCACCGCACTTCACATCCAGCGTGCAGGGTTCGATGCCCCTGCCCTCAACATAGGCCGCGGCGTGGCGTGCCAGTTCCTCAGACTCCATGGAAACAAAGTCCACCAGATCGTGCACATGCAGCACATTGCCGGCGGAGAACACGCCCGGAACACTGGTCTGCAGGTTCTCGTCCACAACGGCACCGTTGGTGTGGGGGTCGATGGCAATGCCGGCATCCTCCAGCAGTTTGTTCTCCGGGATCAGGCCCACGGAAAGGATCAGCGTATCGCAGGCGTATTCTTTCTCAGTGCCGGGGATGGGCCGGCGGTTTGCGTCCACCTCGGAGACGGTCACACCGGTCAGACGGTTCCGGCCGTGAATTTCAGTGACTGTGTGACTGAGATAAAGAGGAATGTTGTAGTCGTCCAGGCACTGCACAATGTTGCGCGGCAGGCCGGAAGGGTACGGCATCAGCTCAAACACAGCCTGCACATGGGCACCTTCCAGCGTCATGCGGCGGGCCATGATCATGCCGATATCGCCGGAGCCAAGGATGATGACTTCCCTGCCGGGCATCCGGTTATAAAGGTTCATGTATGCCTGTGCAGTGCCTGCGGTGAATACGCCCGCCGGGCGCTCACCGGGGATGCCCAGTGCACCGCGGCTGCGCTCCTTGCAGCCCATGGCCAGCACAACGGCCTTGGCCTGATACTGACGCAGACCGCTGCGGGTGGATGCGGTGACAACGCGGTCAGCCGTCAGGCTCAGCACGGTGGCACTGGTCTCGTAGGGAATTTTGCGTTCGTTCACTTCATCAATAAAAGCCTGCGCATATTCCGGGCCGGAAAGGCTTTCGCCAAAGCGGCCCAGACCAAAGCCATCATGGATGCACTGGCGCAGGATGCCGCCCAGCATGGCCTCGCGCTCCAGAATGACCATATTGCGGATCCCCTGCTTGTGCAGTTCAACAGCTGCGGCAAGGCCTGCAGGTCCTCCGCCGATGATGACAACATCTTTCTGTTCCATCGCTCAGTTCTCCTCCTTCCGCATATTGCCGGTGAGCACCCACGAACCCTGACGGCTGTAGCGCACATCGGCGGGGTCAATGCCCAGTTCCTGCTCAATAAAATGCTCGATCTTCATCTGACAGAAACCGCCCTGGCAGCCTCCCATCATGGCGCGGGTGCGGTACTTGATGCCGGTCATGGTGGAAACACCCAGAGGATTGTGGATAGCCTGAAGGATCTCCGCCTTGGTCACTTCCTCACAGCTGCAGATCATCTCACCGTAATCCGGGTTCTGAGCGATCAGCTCTGCCTGCTGCTCGGGGGTGCACTCTGCAAATTTGATGATGCCCTTGTGGTGCGGGTCGAAGTCCGGGTTCTCCTCGAACTTTTCGCGCTCCTGCATCATGCCGATCACATAGCGGGCCAGCGGCACGCTTCCGGTCAGGCCCGGGGACTCGATGCCCACAAGGTTGACCGCGTTGGGGGCCACATCGTCGCGGATCTCCACCTTCCAATCCTGGATGGCACCGTTCTCGTCCACCCATTTGGGCTGGATGCCCGCAAAGGTGCGGATCTGATCTTTTTTGAAGATATGGGGCCACAGCTTCGCGCCCTCCACAGCCAGACTGTCCATGTTGGCCTGCGGCACGCTGTAGTCGTCCAGCACATCCGTGTTCTCGGCATCCGGGCCGACGGTCACATTGCCATCCACAGTGGGGGTGATGTGGATGCCCATGTAGGTGTTGCTGGGCACGGGGTACACCGGCATGGGCAGCAGCTTGCCCATGCGCTTGTGCAAAATGATGTAATTGCTGCGGGAGCCGATGACCCGGTAGCCGGTCAGGCCCAGCAGGTCAGAGATCTGCTTTGCGCCCAGGCCTGCAGCGTTGACCACCCAGCGGGTGCAAAAATCGCCGTGGGCAGTGTGCAGATAGTATCGCTCGTTTTCGCGGGTGACAGCTTCCACCTTGTGGTCAAAGAAGAAATCCACACCGTTGGCGTGGGCATTCTCGGCCAGCGCCACCGTGTACAGGAACGGGTCCATGATGCCGCTGTTCTTCGACCACATGGCAAACCTGCCCACCACGGCGGGCACCAGCTCGTGCAGCTTTTTGTCATCGATCATCTCAAGGCCTGTGCTGCCGTTAATAGCCCCCTGCTTCATGGTGCGCTCCAGCTGCTCCATGTCCTCAGGGGTGTTGCCCACCAGCACCTTGCCGCAGCGCTTGAACGGGAAGTCCAGCTCTTCAGCCAGCTGACCCATGATCCGGTTGCCTTCCACGCAGCACTTGGCCTTCAGACTGCCGACAGGGTTTGCAAAGCCGCCGTGCACCACGGCAGAATTGCGGCCGCTGGTTTCGTTGCAGACATCCAGATTTTTTTCCAGCACTGCAATGTTCAGCTTGTAGCGGGAGAGTTCGCGCGCAATGGCACTGCCCACAACACCAGCGCCGATCACGACCACATCGTATTGCTTCAGCATGAGAACCACCTTTCGATCTTCTTACATATTTCATGTCATGTTATATATTTCATTGAGTCAAATATATAACATGACATGAATTTTGTCAAGAGAAAACCGCCAGAAAAACCGCCAAAAAATTTCTGGCATTTTTGTTCTTTCTGGCGGTGGTACGGCGGTTTGCCGTTATTACTGTTTGAAATAGTCCGGGAAAGACTGGCGGATGGTGGAAAGGTTTTCCGTATAGCGGTCCATATGGCGGCTGGCAATGCTGCGGGCTGCAGCAGCATCCTTCCGTTCGATAGCCTGCAGCAGCTCCACATGATCCTGCAGGATGGCCCCGGCAGGGCGGCAGCGGAAGCTCAGCACTGTGGTGCGGTCAAAATGGGGAGCCAGATTTTCCACCAACTCATACCAGTAAGGGCAGCCGCACATCAGATACAGCATCCGGTGGAACTCCTTGTCCAGCTCAAAAATTTTGTCCTCCTGAGCGCGGTCGATATACATCTGCCACAATGTCACATTTTCCCACAGCCTTTCCAGCTGGGGCTTGGCCAGCTTTTCGCACGCCATGGCAGCAAGCTCAGCCTCCAGCACGGCGCGCAGATGGCGCACTTCTTCCACAAGGCCTGCGTCGATCAGGGAAACATAGGTGCCGATCTTCGGCCGGATCTCGATCAGCCGCCGCTGGGCCAGCTCAAGCTCAGCTTCCCGGAAGGGGGTGCGGCTGACCCCCAGTTTCTCGCACAGATCCGGCTCGTTCAGTTTCTCGCCGGGGGCAAGGCGGGTGTTGATGATGTTATCCACCAGCACACGCAGCACATAATTCTTTGCAGATTCGCCCTCTCTGCGCTCTGAGATCATCACCATTGCGCACCTCTCCTTTCTCATCTGTATTTTTCTGGATCATGTGCCCACTTACTTTTTGAATTCAATGCTGTCCTTCTCGGTGATCTCCCGCAGCACTTTGCAGGGGCTGCCTGCGGCCACCACACCGGCGGGGATGTCCCGCGTCACGACGCTGCCCGCGCCGATGGTGGTCCCTGCTCCGATGGTCACACCGGGCAGGATGGTCACATCTCCGCCCAGCCAGACGTTGTCACCCAGCGTGATGGGCTTCGTGTTTTCCAGGCCCTTGTTGCGCTCCTCCGGCAGCAGCGGGTGAATGGCTGTGTACATGCCGCAGTTGGGGCCGATGAAGCAGTGCCTGCCAATGGTGATCTTTGCACAGTCCATCAGATAGGCCCCGTGGTTGATGTAAGTGCCCTCGCCGATGATGCAGTTATAGCCGTAATCCGTGTAGAAATGCGGCAGGATCACCACATCTTTTCCCATGCCGGGCAGCAGCTGCTTCAAGAGCTCTGCCCGCTTCTCCTTCTGGGACGGCGGGGTCTGGTTGAATTCAAAATACAGCGCTTCGGCCTTTTCCCTCTCGGCGCAGAGTTCCGGGTCGTAGTTGGCATCATACCACATGCCGTGTTCCCATTTTTCACGTTCAGTCATCTTTGTTTCCTCTTTTCAAAGTGTATCTTCCCCGGGCAGCTGGTTCCACAGCCGGTAATAGACGCCCTGCTTTGCCAGCAGCTGGTCATGGGTGCCGGACTCCACGATGCCCTCTTCGCCCAGCACCAGAATGCGGTCATAGTCCTTGATGGTGGTCAGGCGGTGGGCGATAGTCAGAGTGGTGCGGCCATGTGCCAGCTTTTCAAGGCTCTGGCCCACCAGAATCTCACTCTCGTTGTCCAGTGCGCTGGTGGCTTCGTCCAGGATCAGGATGGGCGGGTTCTTCAGGAACACCCGGGCAATGGCGATGCGCTGCTTCTGCCCGCCGGAGAGTTTGACGCCGCGCTCACCCACATAGGTGTCAAAGCCGTCCTTCAGGGCCAGAATGAACCGCTCTGCACCGGCCAGACGGGCCGCTTCGACGATCTCTTCCCGGGTCGCGCTGGGCTTGCCGTAGGCGATGTTCTGGGCCACCGTGCCGCTGAACAGATACACATCCTGCTGCACAATGCCGATGTCATTGCGCAGGCTCTTCAACGTAACATGTCGGATATCCTGCCCGTCGATGAGAATTTTGCCGCTGGTCACTTCGTAGAAGCGGGGGATGAGGTTGCACAGAGTTGTCTTGCCGCCGCCGGAAGGGCCCACCAGCGCCAGCCGTTCGCCCGCCCGGATGTCCAGACTGACGTTGTGCAGCACTTTGTTGTGGTCGTCCGGGTACTCGAAGCTGACGTTTTCGAAGCGGATAGCACCGGGGCCGGGCTGCAGGGGTACGGCATCCGGGGCATCGTCGATGGTCACAGGGGTGTCCATGATCTCAGCAAAGCGTTCGATGCCGGTCATGCCGCGCTGGAACTGTTCTGCAAACTCCACGATGCGGCGGATAGTGGCGATCAGGGTGGTGACATACAGCATATAGGCCACCATGTCGCCTGCATTGATCTTGCCATACGCCAGCGACAGGCCGCCCGCCAGAATGACCACCAGGTACATCAGACCATCGAACAGGCGTGTGGAGGTGTTGAACGCACCCATAGCGTAGTAGCTCAAGGTCTTGATCTCTTCAAAGTCCTTGTTTCCCTGCAAAAACTTTGCCCGTTCTTCGTCCTCGGCGGCAAAAGCCTTCACCACACCCTGACCCAGCAGGCTGTCCTCGATGGTGGAGTTCAGCTCGCCGATCTGCACGCGCTGCTGGCGGAACCGCGCCCGCAGGCGTCCGTTCAGGTAGACGGACACCACGCCCATCAGGGGCACGCAGGCGAACACTGCCAGCGTCAGCGGCACACTGGCCTGACACAGAATGATAAAGGACACCACAATTTTGATGGCCGCAATGAAAAATTCCTCGGGGCAGTGGTGGGCAAACTCGGTCACATCGAACAGGTCGTTGGTAATGCGGCCCATGATGGTGCCCACCTTAGTGTTGTTGTAATAGGTGTGGTCCAGTTTCAGCAGATGGTCAAAAGCATCCCGGCGCATATCCGTTTCGATGTGCACGCCCATGATGTGGCCGATGCTGGACATATAATACTGAGCTGCGCCGTCAATGATCCGCAGCACGAAGTACAGCGCCGCCAGCCGCAGCACGATCTGCGCCGTCAGCGTGATGCCCACACCCATGGCGGCATTGGTGATGGTGCTCATGATCTTGGGCAGCACAATATCACACAGGGTGGTCAGCGCCGCACAGAACAGGTCGAGAAACAGGGTCTTTTTATATTTTGCCAGATAGGGCAGAAACCGCCGGATCAGCGCGCCGCTGCTGGTGTGGTGCGCCCCGGGGTCGTTGATGGTCGTTTTGGACATGATTCCTCCGGTTAGATAGCTCGCCCTCTCAGTCGCTTACGCGACAGCTCTCCCAAAGGGAGAGCCCTTGGCATAAAGATAAACTTTGCGTGGACTGCCAAAGGCTCCCACTCTGGGGGAGCTGGCATCGCGCAGCGATGACTGAGAGGGCGAGGTCGTTTTTCTTTTTACTGCTTCTTGCTGTAATCCCGCTCACCGTAGATGGCGGTGCCGATGCGCACAAGGGTCGCGCCCTCGCGGATGGCGTTTTCAAAGTCGCCGCTCATGCCCATGGAAAGGGTCTTCATCTGCACATTCTGGTAGCCGCGCTCTCCGGCCTGCACGAACAGCTTATACACCTCAGCCAGATACCGGCGGTTCTGAGCGTCGTCGTTGTTCACGGGCGGGATAGCCATCAGGCCTTTGACCCGGATGTGCTCCTCAGCAGCGGCAGCGTCCAGCAGGGGCCAGAGCTGCTCCGGCGAAACGCCGGTCTTGCTCTCCTCACCGCCGATGTTCACCTCCAGCAGCACATTCTGCACGATGCCGGCCTTGGCGGCTTCCTTTTCGATGGCGGCCAGCAGGTGTTCGCTGTCCACGCTCTGGATCAGGCTGGCACGGCCCAGCACCTTTTTGATCTTGTTGGTCTGCAGGTGGCCGATGAAGTGGCTGGGCTTGCCGCAGTAAGCGTCGGCATCATAGTTCGCGCACAGCTCCTGCACATGGTTCTCACCGAACACGTCAATAGGCAGGGCAGCGCTTGCAGCCACAGTGTCGGCAGTGCGGGTCTTACAGGCGGCGCACAGCTGCACTTCTGCAGGATCACGGCCTGCTTCCCGGGCGGCCGCGGCCATCTTTTCGCGGATCTCCGCCACAGCTTCTTTCATCTGTTCCAACGTCTTTTCTGCCATAGGGCTTTAGTCCTCCTCGGTATACTTTGCGCGCTCGCCGCCGATGAGCTTCGGGCGGGTGCGGGCGCACAGGATGTTTGCTTCGCCAATCTTATTCAGGCTCAGCCGCACCGGCACCGCCACCCGCCTGAGGTGCATCCCGATCAGGGTGCCGCCGATGTCGATGCCTGCGTGAGCGCGGATCTCTTCCACGGCAATGGGGTCGCGGAACTTCTTCCAGCAGGTGGTGGCCCAGCTGCCGCCCGCATGGGGACGAGGCACCACGCACACCTCTTCCCAGCCGTATTTTTCAGCGGCTTCCCGCTCAATGATGATGGCGCGGTTCAGATGCTCACAGCACTGCGCCGCCAGCCAGACGCCCTGCTCGGCCAGCACCGGGGCAATGCCCGCATACACAGCCTGTGCGGCTTCGATGCTGGAATCCTTGCCGATGTGTCCGCCGACGATCTCACTGGAGGAGCAGCCCACCACGAACACGTCGCCCTTTTTCAGTTTCGCCTCGGCCAGCAGTTCCGTCACGGCCTGCCGGGCCTCATTTTCGATCTGCTTTTTGAATGCTTCGTTCATTTCAAAACACTCCTTTTATACTCTTGCAAACGGCAGGTCTGCTTCGCCTGCCGCGCCGAAATACACTTTGCTGTCCACCGGGCACACTGCCGTGCAGCCGTCCAGTGCCATGCCCGTAAAGACTGTTTTCCACTCGCCGTCCGTCAGGCCCACTGCTTCCGCGCAGGGCGCGTCCGCCGGGAGACGGAACAGCTTTTCCTGCAGGTTCTGCCCGGCCCGCAGGGCAATGCCGCGCAGGAGGGTGCTTTCCGCGTGGTTTTCCAGCCACTCGCTGCGGGCCCAGCGGTAGGTGATGTACAGGGTGCCGTCCTCGTCCACGGCCAGTGCGCCGGGGTAGCCGGGCAGGCCGGAAAAATGGCTCTGGCAGTTCTTTCCCCCGGCGGTCAGCTCCCGGGCGTCGGCACTCACGTCCCAGACGCAGCGGCTGCCGAGGTCGGAGACATACAGCGTTTTGCCGTCATCCGAAAGCGCCAGCCCGGACGCGCCCGCAATGCCGCCCAGCACCCGCTGCACCGAACGGTCTGCCGGGTCATACACATACACCCAGCCAGTGCCGGTGTGGGCCAGCAGCTCCGTGCGCAGGGCGCTTTCCAGCCCGTTTTCTGTCGTTTCTTCTCCCACCACGGCAAAGTAGACCCTGCCGTCCGGGCCGACCTCCACCGCTGAAATGGCTCCCAGCGGAGCGCCGTCAATCTGAGTCACGACCTGCTCCACTGCCGCACCCCAGCTGTCATGCTTTGCACGGCAGAGAGTCCCGCCGGAAGTTGTGACGATGCTCAGCCAGAGGTCGCCGTTCGCGTCAAAGTCAAAGCTGGTCAGCTCACCGTCCACCGACAGAACGGCCGCGTAGTGCCCGCCGTCGGTGCGCACAAGGTCGCTCGTGCGCTTTTTCATGGCCGCGCCGTCATAAGCCGCTGCATACACGAGGCCGTCCTGAGCGCGGATGCAGTCCACGCCCTGATATTCCCCCAGCCGCAGCAGTTCCTTGCTGTCGGTGCGCAGGGGGCTTTCCGACGCATTGATATCCTGACGGACATCGGGCGCTTTATAGGCCTGCGGCGGCGTGTCGATGGGCCGGAACACCAGCGCATAGATCAGCGCCAGCAGGATGCACAAGCCAAACACCGTGCTGGCCGTGCGGAACCGCTTGAGCAGGGCGTCCCGCTCGGCAGCAGCCTGAGCGGCATACTCGGCTCTGCGGCGGGCAGCGCGGGCATTGGCCCGGTTGGCCCGGCGCATCCAGCGGTCCACGAACAGCGCCACCTGCGGCCCCACGGTCAGGGACGCAATGGCCATGATCAGCAAAAATTCAACAAGTCCGATTCGCATAGGGCTTTTCCTTTACCTTAGAAAAAACTGCGGGCAGAAAGCTGCCCTCTTATCGTTTCAGTATAGCATTCCCTGCCCTGCAGTGCAAGCGCCAGGCAGGCGCAAAATCCGGCTGTGCACCGGGGCCGTTCTGTGGTATACTGATGCTGGAATGTTTTGTTTTCCCAAAGCATTCATGCAATCTTCACAGGTTTTTCCTAATTTTGCGGTATGCTGATGCTGTAGAAGTATATTTTGTGGAAGGAGTCTTTCCCTATGGCAAAAATTCTGATCGTTGACGATGAGCCCCGCATCCGGGAGCTCATCCGCGAACATTTACAATATTCCGGTTATGTGTGCGAGGAAGCAGGCGACGGCACTGCCGCCCTGACCCAGCTTTCGGGCGGGGCTTTCGATCTGGTCATCCTTGACCTGATGATGCCCTTCATGGACGGCATGACCTGCCTGCGGGAGATGCGTGCCCGCCACATCAACACCCCCGTCATCATCCTCACCGCCCGCGGCGAAGAGTACGACAAACTGGCGGGCCTTGAGAGCGGTGCCGACGACTATGTGGTCAAGCCTTTCTCGCCCCGTGAGCTGGTGGCCCGCGTCAAGGCCGTGCTGAACCGCACCATGCCCAAGCCCGCTGCCGCCGCCAATGTGATGACCTTCGGCGAGCTGACCATCGACACCGCCAGCCACACCGTGCGGGTATCCGGCGAGGATGTGGCCCTGACCCCCAAGGAGTTCGATCTGCTGGTGTTCCTTGCTTCCAACAAGGGCATCGCCCTGAGCCGCGAAAAGATCCTGCAGAAGGTGTGGAACTACGATTACTTCGGCGAAGACCGCACCGTGGACACCCACGTCAAGATGCTGCGCGGCCATCTGGGCAAGTGCCGCAGCTATATTGCGACCGTGTGGGGCATCGGCTACAAGTTCGACCCGGACGCAGCACGGGGATAAAGGAGAACAGGATTCATGCGGCATCGTTCTCTCGGCATCCGCGGCCAGCTGATGTGGTTTTTGTGCTTTATCTGCCTGTTCCTGTTGGGGCTGTTCTGGTTTCTATCCACCCAGCTGCTGGAACCGCTCTACACCAAGCACATTGAGACACAGCTGACCACTCAGGCGGAAAACATCGCTTCCGAGCTGGACAAGGCTCTGGAAGACGGCCAGACCCTCTCGTCCTGGTCCTTCGGCCGCCTGTATGTCAACAACTCGTTCTTTGACAAGCTGGCCACTCAGCTGTACGCCAGCGGCTCACTGAACAGCTTCTGCGTGGATATCTCCGATACCACCATGCGCACCATTTACAAGATCGAGAATCAGTCCTACTGCAATCTCCACGAGACCCTGCTGTCGGACTCTTCCAACAACGACATGATCGTCTCCACCGCCGTGGCCATGCGCAAGAAATGCCGCACCACCGGCGGCTTTGTCCAGACTCTTAATCCGCCCCGGCTGTCCGGTTCGGCCCAGCTGCTGGTGGGGCGCAACACCTCCGGCGGCGAATACACCGTGCTGGTCACCACCAGTCTGGTGCATGTGTCTGAGGCCGGCAAGGTGCTGAGCACAGTGCTGCCCATGACGGCTGCGCTGATCTTCATCATCGCTCTCTCTGCGGCGTGGCTGTTCAGCGAGTGGTTCACAAAGCCGCTGCGCCAGCTTTCCAGCGCTGCCCGCCAGATGGCACAGGGCAACTACGCTGTTCATGTGGACAGCCGCCGCAACGACGAGCTGGGCGATCTGGCACAGGACTTCAACCACATGGCTTCCGAGGTGCAGCACGCCGCCCAGATGCAGCGCGATCTGCTGGCCAACGTCTCCCACGACCTGCGCACTCCGCTGACCCTCATCAAGGGCTATGCCGAGACGGTGCGCGACATCACCGGCGACGACAAGGCCCACCGCGACGAGCAGATGAACATCATCGTGGATGAGACCGACCGCCTGACCGCACTGGTGTCCAGCGTCATGGAGCTGAGCAAAGTGACCAGCGGCACGGACAAGTGCGAGCGTGTGCACTTTGACATGGGCCAGCTGTGCGACGAGGTAAGCGAACGCTATGACGCCATCTGCGCCCAGAACGGCTGGCAGCTGAAGCTGGAGCTCCCCGATGAGGAACTGCCGGTCTACGCTGACCCGGACATGATGCAGCGCGCGCTGCACAACCTCTTGGGCAATGCCATGCACCACATCGGCAAGGACGGCATCTTCATCCTGCGGGCCAAAGCCTGTACTGAGGGCGTCCGGGTGGAGGTGGAAGACCACGGCCCCGGCATCTCCGCCGACGACCTGCCCTACATCTTTGACCGCTACTATCGCTCCCGTTCGGACTCCGGCAAACAGGGCACAGGCCTGGGCCTGTCCATCACAAAGGCCATCTTCCAGCAGCATGGTTTCCGTTTCGGTGTGCAGAGCGCCATCGGCATGGGCACCACCTTCTGGTTCATCATGAACGACCTGCCCGCCAACGAGAAAAAAGCGCAGGAATAATGTGATTGGAATGGCCGCCGCGTGCGCTTTGGCCATAGGCCATAGATAGAGGAAAATTTATTTTTAGTATTGCAAATCAGCCAGACCTGCGGGTCTGGCTGATTTGCTTTTTCACGGAAGGGGTCATGGAGGGAAGCGGCATCTTTAATGGCAGGACGGCGGGGAGTTCCCACGCAAATGGCTCGGGCCATTCCATCGCCCGCCCTATTGCCTGCAGCAACAGGGTCCCACCCCAGCGGATCATTTGCTTTGGAAACTCCCCGCCGTCCTGCCCGGTGAAATACATCTGGATTGACTCTTTCAGTCACCTTCGGAGATGGGCCCGTGGCAAAATCTGAAACTTTTCCGCACTGCCAAAGGCTCCCTCCGTGAGGGAGCTGGCAAAGCCGGAAGGCTTTGACTGAAGGAGTTTTGCGCCGCAGGCCGACAGCAGCAAATGCCGTTCACCGCCACGACCCCACCCGTGAAAAAGCAGCTCAGGAAAATCCGCAGATTTTCCTGAGCTGCAAATAAAAAATAATTCTTCCTCTGAACATGCTCAAAGCGAAGCGGGGAGCATTCAAAATCGTTTACGAATTGGAATCTGCTGTGCGGTAAATTCCAAATGTATTATCCGGGGCGGGCATTTCCACCCGGGATGCCCGGTCGTTCACCTTCCACATCATCCAGCCCATTCCGGCCAACACCAGCAGGACAATGATCCATTTGACAGCATTCGGCAGCTTTTTCATAGATATTCCTTATACTTTCTTTTATATTTTTCGTGATTATTCCGGTCTGCAGAGTTTCCGGGCCCGTTTCAGCAAAGCTGCCGCCTGCCCGTCGTCCAGTTCCTTCACCCATGCGCCGCGCTGTGCCGCACCCTCTCCTGTGCTGCCTGCTTCCGCAAAGCAGGCAAGGTCAGAGTCTGTGCGGTTCTGCCAGGGCGAAAATCCCTCCGGCGAAATGTGAGCCCCTAAGCGGCAGTCCAGCACCGCCGTTTTTCCGCTGGGGCGCCAGGGTCTGCCCAGAAACACCGTGCCCGCCGGGCAGTTGTCCGAGATGAAATCGCAGTCCCAGAACACAAAGCCCAGGCCCTCCGCTTTTCCGGAAGGTGCCGTGACATAGCTGGCCGGCAGATGGTTGTTCACCGTGCGGATCGTGCACTGCTCAAACAAGGCATCTGCACCGCCAAAAATGAAATCGATGTCTCCCGCGATCTCGCAGTTCTGATAATACTGTGCGGTCGGGCGGCGGGGTGCAAAACGGCCCGGCCCCAGGAATCCGTCCTTCTCGCGCTCCTTCTCCGGCAACGGCGCACAGAAAAGTGTGTCCTGATTGCCCAGCAGCCGCGCATTCGTAAAGGACGCATGTGCGCAGTCCACATAGGCCGCCACCGCCTGCCCCACCTTTGCACCGGGGCCTGCATCATTCTCAATGGTCAGGTCTTTCACCTGCAGTTTTATTCCCCTGAAAAATGCCGTGTAACTGCGGAAGGTGTGCGTAGGCCTGCCGTCCGTGTGAGGCAGCTTTCCGCCGTCGCCCCACACGATACGGGTCTTGTCTGCGCCTGCGCCGATCAGCGCAATGTCCTGTTTTTCGCAGAACAGCTTTTCCCGATATGTACCCGGGCCAATGTGGATCTCCGCCGTGCAGTCATACGGCACAGCCTGCACCGCTTCGGACACCGAAGCGAAGTCGCCGCTGCCATCCTGCGCCACCGTGATTGTAAGCATCGTTCTGCCCTCCTGCAAATCATTTCATATCTACATAGTATACCCTCCTCCCGGTCGAAAATCAACGAAGTTTGTGTGAACTTAGCCGCACTTTTCCAGCCGCATCACTGCCGCCGTGATGTCATCCGGCCTGCCTGTTTTCTGCGCACGGACACGGGCCGTCTCCACCAGCGTTTTTGCGATCTTCTCCGGCGTCTCCCCTGCTGCCGCCGAAAGCTCCAGCTGTTTTGCCACCCAGTCCGGGCCGTCCACCAGAAGCCCGTCCGACACCAGCACAATATAATCCCCTGCTGTCAAATGCACCACCCGGCTCTGGCCGTTTACACCGCCCAGAATGCCCACCGGCAGGCTGGCGTCTCCCACAGCCCGCACCCGTCCGCCGTGCACGAGAAAGCCCGGGGCTGCCCCAGCCTTGAAGAGCCTTGCCGTACCGGTGTAAAGATCCACGCTCACAAGGTCCAGCGTCGCGCCGCTCTCATCCTCACTCTTGAGGGCCAGCGCCACATTCACCAGCCGCGCCGCAAGCTCGGCCGTGAAGCCGGCTTTCAGCAGCCGGGCGGTCAGCTCTGCGGCCAGATTGCCGTCCACTGCCGCCGGACGCCCGGTGCCCATGCCGTCGCAGAGGATCATCTGCGCTGCCGTCGGGCTGCAGAACTGCTGCACAGCATCCCCGGAAATGCTGCCCCGGGCCGCGGCCCCCGCCATACCGAACACCGCCCGCAGCGCCGGTTTCTCGCTAAACAGCAGGGTGGTGAGTCCTTTGCAGGAAAGCACCTGCGGCGTTTCCAGCGTGCGGCGGCAGATGCGCCCCACCTCCCCGGCCAGCGCATCCAGCTCCTGCGCTGAAAAGCGGGTGCGGGGCAGAGTCACCGCCGCATGGGTGCGGCCCAGATCATCCAAAGTCACCGCGCACTCCTGCGGGGGCGACCCCAGCGACGCGAAAAAGTCTGCCACCCGGCCAGATTTATAGGGTTCCGGGTCACCCGGACGGCCCAGCTGTTCTCCCAGCACCCCCAGCGCTTCCGCCACAGCGCTGTATTGTTCGGTCAGGGCGGTGCGCATGGCTTCGGAGTGGATGCGGGCTTCCTTGCGGCTGCGGTAGAGCGCAAAGGAGCGGCTTGCTGCGGCACACAATGCTGCCGGGTGGATGCAGCGGGACAATTGCCCGGGCAATTGTCCCGTTTCCAGCCCGCCGTCGTTTTCCAGCAAAGGTCGCAGGGCTTCCATGCCCTCCATGGTGGAAGTGTATTCCTGCTTCCAGCAGGTCTCCCGCCGCCCGCAGTTGAAGCAGAGGGTGTCGTGGGTGTTGTCGATGACCCAGCGGAAATCCTCCCGCCGCCGGGGCAGGGCTTCGTAGACATCATTGACCGTCTCCGCCAGCGAGGAAAGACTTTGTGCCACCTGCTCCAGCCGGGTGGCCGCTGCACTGAACCGGGGGCGGTCGGGCAGCTGCGGGGCCCCGGCTGTTTCCTCGGGTTCCGGAGCCAGCCACGCCGCAGGCATCGCCGATACTGCCGCCAGCGCGCCGCACACGCTGAACAGATACTGAAATGCATTCCCGGGCGGCTGAACGCAGAGTGCCCCGGTGACACAGCCGCCTGCATAAGCCGCCACTGTTTCGATGCGCTGGCCGGGCGCGAAAACCACAGCTGCAGCTGTCGCGCAGGCAAGGCCCGATGCTGCCGGAGCAAGGGCCGGATCTGCCGCGCACAGGCCCGCCCCCAGCACCGCACAGCCGGAAAGTGCCGCCTTCACCTGCCCGCGGCAGCAGAGATACAGTTCCACCCCTGCGCACAGCGCCACGCCGGGCCAGAACTGCCAGACCGTCACACCGCCCAGTGCCGCTGCCGCAGCGGCCCCCACAAGGAGCATCCCGGCTCCGGGCTTTTCCGGAGAAAAGCGCCTCAGGCAAAGCCCCATGACAGCGGCCAGCATGGCGTCCGCCGCACTGTAGAACACCAGCCCTGCGCCGCCGTTCCCGCTCAGCGCAAAACACAGAGCGATGCCCATCAGGGTGCCGCAGCCTGCCAGCGCCGCCGGGGCCAGCTTTCTGGCACCGATCCACCGCACCGCCACAACAGCCCCCAGCGCACACAGCAGGCAGATGCTGCGCAGAGAAAGTTCCCCGAAGCTGTGCAGCAGCAGCCCCAGTGCCGCCCCAGCCGCACAGGCGGCGAAGCAGTCCTCGCCGAAGCCCAGCACCAGACCAAGGCTGAAGGGCATCAGCGCACCGTACAGCACGGCCCAGCCGCCTGCAAAGCCCACGGCCACCGCTGCCAGTTTGCGCACTGCCGGGCGCAGCTGTGCCCGGGATTCCAGCGGCGAAAACCGTGCACCCCGCGCACTCACCGATAATGTTCCCATCCGCTCTGTCATAATAATTCCCCGCTTTCCGGCGGGGCATTTGTGGTTCTGTTCCCCGCGCTTTCTGCATATACTGTAACGCGGGGCGGCGGCGCTTTTTGCCGCAGGACAGCAAAGCGCCCCAAAGGCCCCCAAAGACGCAAAAAAGCCCTGCAGCGTTCAAAAACGCCGCAGAGCTTTGTGGTTTTATAGGGGATATCAGCCGTTCAGCAGTAGAACCGCGCTTCGCCGAAAAATGCCTTCCATTTTTCGATCACTTCGCTGCTTCGAGCTTCAATAACTGCCATGATATTGCGAAGCACCCGGGAAGGGATCTGTGAATTGTTATTGCACAGATAACATTTACCTGCCCGCGTGATCCAGATTTTAGTCGCGTTCGCTGTTGGTGCACCCTGTGCCACATGCACATGCACAGGTTCCAGCGGTTCGTTTTCATTGGCCCAAAAGTAGACCCAGTAAGAACCGATCTTAAAAACCTGCGGCATTTTCCACTCCTCCTTCTTGGGAGAACTGCAAAATCAAGTGTGCTGTGGACTCTATAATCTTCTGATAACGATCAATTTCTTCCGGCGTAAAGCCGCTGATATCCTGCCATTCGTAGCTCGGCAGCCAGCAGACCGCTGAATGGAAGCAGTCCTTTGCGTCCGGTTTTTCCACATACACTTTTACACGATGGTCGGGCAGCATTTCAGAGTGCACGATCTCGGTATTATCATCCAGTGTCATAAACGGATACATCATAGTTTCCACCTCCACAGGTCAGGATGTTGAAAAATCAGCCGTTCAGCTTTTCAATTGCCGCTTTGACGCGCTCGATGGTCTTTTCGCGGCCCATCATGCAGGCGAGATCAGTGCCGCCGCCGGGGGTGCGCTGCTTGCCGGACAGGGCAATGCCCAGCGGGTAGAGCAGCCAGCCGTTCTTCTTGCCCAGCTCTTCAGCCTTGGCCTTGCAGGCGTCAAACA
The DNA here is from genome assembly GCA_963656875.1 of Barnesiella intestinihominis. Classification (GTDB taxonomy): domain Bacteria; phylum Bacillota; class Clostridia; order Oscillospirales; family Ruminococcaceae; genus Faecalibacterium. The sequence continues at coordinate 21,934 of CAVKKE010000007.1, forward strand.
CAGCGTCACGATTGCCGAAGTCCAGAGCCTCGTCGCTCAGCACGGGCAGCAGGGCTTCCAGCGCTTCCTTGGCGGTCTCCGGGGTGGTCTTCTGCTTCTTGTTGGCGTACATGCTCACATCGTAGTCGGGCATGGCGTCGAAGAAGTCCAGCTGTGCGGGGATCTCACCCAGCACTTCGCAGCGGGGCTGCAGGTTAGCGCACAGCAGCTTCTTGTCGATGGGGGTGTGCACAGCCTGATCGATCCAGGGCTCCGCCTTCTTCTGGAACTCCTCGGGGCTCAGGCGGCGGATATACTCCGCGTTGATGGCCCGCAGCTTGAGCGGGTCGAAGATAGCCGGGGACTTGGAGATGCCGTCCGGGGACCAGATCTTCACCAGTTCGTCCAGCGAGAAGATCTCCTGCTCAGCGTACTCGCCCTTGGGGCTCCAACCCAGCAGGCAGATATAGTTCATGATGGCATCGCTCAGGTAGCCCTTTGCCACCAGATCCTGATAGCTGGCGTCGCCGTTGCGCTTGGACAGCTTGTTCTGGGCGTCCTTCATGACCGGCGGGCAGTGGATATAGACAGGGATCTCCCAGCCGAATGCCTGATACAGCAGGTTGTACTTGGGGGTGGAGGACAGGTACTCGCTGCCGCGGATGACATGAGTGATGCCCATCAGGTGGTCGTCCACAACGTTTGCGAAGTTGTAGGTGGGCATACCGTCGGTCTTGATGAGGATCTGGTCATCCATCTCGCTGTTGTTGACCTCAATGTGGCCGTAGACCACATCATCAAAGCCGGTCACACCTTCCTTGGGGATCTTCTGGCGGATGACATAGGGCTCACCGGCGGCAAGGCGCTTTTCCACCTCTTCCTTGGGCAGGTCGCGGCAGCAGCCGTCGTAGTGGGTCATTTCGCCGTTGGCGCGCTGCTCTGCGTGCAGAGCTTCCAGCCGCTCCTCGGTGCAGAAGCAATAATAAGCCTTGCCCTCGGCCACCAGCTGCTCGGCGTACTGTTTGAACATGCCCATGCGCTCACTCTGCACATAGGGACCCACAGGACCACCCACGTCCGGGCCTTCGTCCCACAGCAGGCCGGTCTCACGCAGGGTATTGTAAATGACATCTACAGCGCCCTCAACGTAACGGCCCTGATCGGTGTCCTCGATGCGCAGGATGAAAGTGCCATCCTCATGCTTGGCCATCAGGTAGGTGTACAGGGCAGTGCGCAGGTTGCCCACATGCATATAACCCGTGGGCGACGGCGCAAAACGGGTGCGGACTTTATTGCTCGGCATAGAAAAACGCTCCTTTATCTGTATGCAAAAAATTTGCGGATAGCTATGTTTTATTTTAACGGTTATACAGGGCTTTGTCAATGTTGGGATAACGCCGCCAACTCCTTGTATAGAAAGGTGTTCTTTCATCGGGAAGTATGGTATACTCATCTCAGCAAATCGGAATTTGGAGGTTTGATGTATGACAGACAGAGAAAAACAAAGTCATGGACAATTATATAACCCAACTGCCAGTGACATTTGTACGATGAGAAAATATGGAACAGATTTGGTGCGTCAATTTAATTCCTGTAAAAATCAAGGTGAACAACAAGCAATCTTATAAATGTTATTTTCTGAAATTGGAGAAAATGTAAGAGTAAATCACCCATTTTATATTGATTTTGGATGCCACACTCATATTGGAAATGATACAGTGATAAACTTGAACTGTACTTTTTTGGATGCTGCGGATATTTTTATTGGTAGTCGGGTTTTAATCGGACCTGATGTGAAGATATATACCACATTTCACCCAACACATACCACAAACCGTTTTACTTCATCAGATGAGGGAAACTATTTTCAAACACAGGCAAGTCCTGTACGAATTGATGATGATACATGGATTGGTGGAAATGTCACAATTCTTCCAGGAGTTCATATAGGAAAAATGTTGTAATCGGTGCCGGTAGCGTTGTCACAAAAGATATTCCAGATGACACCATTGCAGTAGGAAATCCATGTAAAGTAATTAAAGACAATAAATAATCATTTTGTTCAATTCGCGTTTGTGGAGCGAAATAAAGAAAGCCCCTGCATCCTTTTTGGGGAATGCAGGGGCTTTCGCTTTGTTTATTTCAGCACAACTTCGCCGTTCTCGTCGGCATCCACCACAAGGGTGCTGCCGGAGGAAAGTCTGCCGTCGATGAGCTTTTCGGCGGCGGGGTCTTCCACGGCCTTGCGGATGACGCGGCGCAGGTCGCGGGCACCAAACTTGCCGCCCTGACTCTTTTTCACCAGCGCCTTGAGCGCCGCCGGGGTGTAGCTGTAGGCGATGCCCTTGGCGTCCATGCCGGGCTTGTATTCGTCCAGCATCAGGGCTGCAATGCCCTCCAGCGTACTCTGGCTCAGCGGCTTGAAGGCGATGACTTCATCCACGCGGCCAAGGAACTCGGGCCGCAGAAACTGTGCCAGCGCCTTGCGGGTCTTTTCCTCACTGAGCTGGTCTTCGCTCTTGTTGAAGCCAAGGCCGCCGGTGCTCTGGTCGCTGCTGCCCGCGTTGGAGGTCATGCAGATGACTGTGTTGGAGAAATCCACGGTGCGGCCCTGCGCATCGTTGATCTTGCCTTCGTCCAAGATCTGCAGCAGGATGTTCATGACGTCGGGGTGGGCCTTTTCGATCTCATCAAACAGCACCACACTGTAAGGGCGGCGGCGCACCTTTTCGGTGAGCTGGCCAGCTTCCTCGTAGCCCACATAGCCCGGAGGCGAACCGATCATGCGGGACACCGCGTATTTTTCCATATATTCGCTCATGTCCAGACGAATGAGCGGATCAGGGCCGTCGAACAGCTGGCTGGCCAGCTGCTTGACCAGCTCGGTCTTGCCCACGCCGGTGGGGCCCACGAAGATAAAGCTTGCCGGGCGGCGGCGTCCGGACAGGTCGGCACGGCTGCGCTTGATGGCCTGCGCCACCAGATGCACGGCCTCATCCTGACCGATAATTTTCTTTTTCAGTTCGCCTTCAAGGTTTGCCAGCTTTGCGAACTCGGTCTCCCGGATTTTGACAGCCGGGATACCGGTCCACAGCTCGATGACCTTGGCCACATCGTCCATGGTCACCTGAATTTCGCTGGCTGCGGCCTGCTTTGCGGGCAGTTCGGCTTCCAGCTTGGCGATGCGGGTCTTGCGCTCAGCCACACGCTCATAATCAATGGGCTCATTGACATCCGCATTTTCCATGTCTGCTTCTTCCTGCTTGAGAGCGTCCAGCTCCTTCTGCATTCCCAGATATTCAGAAATGACCGGGTGAGCCAGATTGCAGCAGGCACAGGCTTCGTCCAGCAGGTCGATGGCCTTGTCGGGCAGATAGCGGCCGGTGATATAGCGCTCGCTCAGGGTGACGGTGGCGCTCAGCACATCGGCGGGCACCTGCACATGGTGGTGCTGCTCGTAGTAGCGCTTGATGCCGTTCATCACGGCAAGGGTATCGGCTACGCTGGGTTCTTCCACGCGCACGGGCTGGAAACGGCGCTCCAGTGCCTGATCCTTCTCGATATACTTGCGGTACTCGTTGAAGGTGGTGGCACCAATCACCTGAATCTCGCCGCGGGACAGGGCAGGTTTCAGGATATTGCCCGCGTTCATGGCACCTTCGCTCTCACCGGCAGAAGTGATGGTGTGGATCTCGTCGATGAACAGGATCACATTGCCTGCGGCCTTCACCTCGCTCAGCAGGCCCTTGACCCGCTGCTCGAACTGGCCGCGGAACTGGGTGCCCGCCACAAGGCTGGTGAGGTCCAGCAGATAGATCTCCTTATCCTTCAGGCCGATGGGCACCTCGCCCTTAGCGATGCGCTCAGCGATGCCCTCAGCGATGGCAGTCTTGCCCACGCCGGCTTCGCCGATGATGCAGGGGTTGTTCTTCTGGCGGCGGCTCAAAATCTGGATGGTGCGGTAGATCTCACGGTCACGGCCGATGATCTCATCCAGCTTGCCCTCCCGCGCCTTGCAGGTCAGGTTTTCACAATAGGTGTCCAGGAATTTGCGCTTGGGCGGCTTTTTGCCGTTCTTGCGGTCAGCCTTTTTGTCGCCGTCCTTTTTCTCACTGCTGGTGAAGCCCAGCGGGAAAGTGGCGTTGCTGCCGGGCACAAGATCCTCGTCCATGCTGTCCGGGTCGGCGTCCTCGCCGCCCTGCGCCATGTTCATCATCATGGAGAGCGGGTTGGAATCGCCCAGTTCCTCCATCATGCTCTCCATGCGGTTTTCCATGTTGTCGAGATCCTGATCCGACATGCCGAACTGTTTCATTAAATCGTCCACCGGCTTGATGTGCAGTTCGCGGGCGCAGTGCAGGCAGTAGCCCTCCTGCTTCATCTGACCATTGTCCATCCGCTGGATGAAAATGATCGCCGGACGTTTCTGGCATCGAATGCAGATCATAGTTCCTCCTTTATGCAAAGCCCTTTACAGGAAAGGGTTGAAGAGATTGAAAAGTTTGTAGTAAAGACTGCTGCTCATGACCGTATCGTTGAGCACATTCAGGTTGCCGCCTGTGATGACGATGATGCCCCACAGGATGCACAGCACCAGATAGAGATCCAGCAGCGCTGTGCCTGCGCCCACGAACCAGCCCAGCCAGCGGTTCACCGTGCCGATGAGCGGCAGCTTGTTCACCAGCCCCAGCACGGTCACCAGCATGCTCACGGCCAGCCGCAGCAAAGCGTAGAACAGAAAGAACAGCACCAGCGTGATCACCGGAGTGAGCAGCGGCTGCAGCACGTTCTCCACGATGGAGTCCGCCAGCACCACGGCATTGTCTGCCAGAACAGCGCCAATGGAACGCTCACAGGCTGCCACGATGGAAGCCCGGAAGCTGGCGGGCAGAAAGCCCGCGTACTTTTCCGCAATGGCGGAAAGGTCTACTACCCCGCCTGCAGAAAGGCTGGCTGCGATCTGGGTGCGGAAGCCCCCGGCCAGCATGTGTTCGAACACCCAGCCCGCGCAGGCGGCGGAGAGCTGCCTTGCTCCCAGCAGACTGAACAGATTGCCCACCATCTGCACCACAGAGGAAAGAAAGCCCTTGCGTGCATAGCGGATCATCAAAACGATCCAGACTACGGTACATATGATATCAAAAAGAAATGACGGATTCTTGAACATACCTTGTTTTCCCTGTTATTTTTATCGCTTTCTCCGCAAGAGTGCTAAAAACAACACAATTTTTCCTCCTGCAGGGTCACTGACTGCTGGAGCTCTCCTCCGGCGGCGTGACGGTCTGCACCGTGTTGCCGGTGAACACCAGGATCTGCTTGCCCTCGATCAGCGCCCGGGGCTTTGCCGAAAGGGTCTGGTTCCACTGGAACTCGCCGCCCGCGCTGAAATATTCCACCGTGCTGTCTGTGAGCAGATAGAATCCGTCTGCCCCGCGGACGATCTGGTTGGCCGAAAGGACGCTGCTGCTGTACTGCACGCCGAGGTTTTTGTCCAGCAGCACAGCCGTGCAGGTCTGGCCATTGCTCAGCAGCAGAGCTTCCCCGCTGCTGGTGCCGGACACGCTGACGAGGGTTCCGCCGCCGAAATCATAGCTGGCGCGCTCGCCGCCGCCTGCATTGTACAGCACGGCCCGGTTTTCGTAAAGCACCAGCAGGGCATCATTTGTCAGCCACCCCATCCACTGGGGCACGCTGTTTTCCGACGCCACAAGCACCGGGTCGCCCTGAGAAAGGTTCAATGTGTAGATATTTGCAGTCAGCTGGCCGCCGCTGGCTGTCACCGCTGCCGTAGCAAGGCGGCGGCTATCCGGCGAAAAGGCCATGCGCAGGGGCGTGCCCTGCTCACTGGTCAGGTTCCAGCTCAGGGCCTGCTCCATAGCGGCGTTGTAGACTGTCAGCTTCGCCACGCTGTCGGGGTCATCGGTGACCACAGCCACCTGTCCGGCGTTTGCCACAGCGCACAGATAAATGGTGCTGTCCATGGTCTTGGTGTAGAGGTTCTGGGTTCGGCTCTCCACCCGCAGCTCATTGCCGGAGCGGTTGTACAGCACAAAACGGGTCTTGCCCACGGCAATGGCCGGGCGGGCGTAGCCGCTCTGGATGCTGTTGAGCCTGGTTCCGTTCAGGCTGTAGACCGCGCAGCTGTCACCGCCCTTTTCCACAAAGCTGCCGGACATCTGCACCACCGTATCCGGGTCGGTGATGCCGGTCTGCTGGGGCCAGCCGGACACCGGCGTCAGCGCAATGTGGACAGAATCCACCAGGTCCTTGGCCCGGGAGATGGACGCCCCCACCGCGCCGGTGGCAAACAGGATCACAAGGGTCAGCACCGCCACGATGATGACCGTGCGGCGGATGTGTTTGGCACGGGCACGGGCGCGGGCGGCTTCGAGATACTCGACCCGCCCGGCAGAAAGCGGCTCACCCTCTGCAGAGTGGCTGCCGCGTCGAATTTTGCTCATGGATGGTTCTCCTTCGTCTCAGAGTATTCCACACATTTCAGAAACAGGCCCTTTGCGGGCAGGGTGGGGCCTGCGCGGCTGCGGTCACGGCTTTCCAGAATGGCCGGGATCTCCGCCGGGTCCAGCCGCCCCGCCCCTGCTTCGCACAGCGTTCCCGCAAGGATGCGCACCATGTTATACAGATAGCCGTCTGCGGTCACCTCAATGTCGATCTCATCGCCCCGCCGGGTAACGTGGCAGTCGGTGATGGTGCGCACGGTGTCGCCGTGGGCAGCGGCGGAACTGCCCGCCGCACACAGGGCCAGAAAATCGTGTTTTCCCACAAACTGCTGCGCCGCCGCCTGCATCTTTGCTTCATCCAGGCGCTTTGGCACCCGGGTGTAATAGGCTGCATCGAAGGGTGAATCGATGGGATGGTTGTGGATGCGGTAAAGATAAGTCTTGGTGTGGGCCGCATAGCGGGCATGGAAATCCTCCGGCACCACCTGCGCATCCAGCACTCGGATGTCCGGCGGCAGATGCTGATTCAGCGCCAGCGGCAGCTTCTTGGGCGGGATGCGGGTGTCGGCGTGGAAGTTGAGCCGGAAGCCCAGCGCATGCACGCCTGCATCGGTGCGGCTGCAGCCCTTGATGTCGGGCCGGGTGCCCAGCACCGCTTCCAACCCGTCCTGAAACACCGCCGCCACACTGCGCCCGTTGGGCTGCACCTGAAAGCCGCAGTAGTTCGTGCCGTCGTAGGCAAGAGTAAGTAGATAGTTCATAGGCGTTTGTTTTTTCGGGTTAGGGTCTCGCCCTCTCCGTCATTGCTTCGCAATGCCACCTCCCCCAAAGTGGGAGGCCTTGGCATTCCACACAAACTTTCTGGTTTTGCCAAGGGCTCTCCCCTTGGGAGAGCTGGACGCGAAGCGGACTGAGAGGGCGAGACCGTTTATCTTAAATTAAAAATTCGGGAACACCAGCCGGGAGGACAAAATCACCGCAAAGCAGGCGATGCACACGGCCAGATCGATATAATCCTGCTTTTCGCAGCGCAGGACTTTCAGCCGGGTGCGGCCGTCGCCGCCGCGGTAGCAGCGGCATTCCATGGCCATGGCCAGTTCGTCTGCGCGGCGGAACGCCGAGATGAACAGCGGGATCAGCACCGGCACCAGCGCCTTCACGCGGTCGGTCATCTTGCCGGTGTCCAGCTGAGCACCGCGGGCCTTCTGGGCGTTCATGATCTTGTCGGTTTCCTCGATCAGGGTCGGGATGAAGCGCAGGGCAATGCTCATCATCATGGCAAGCTCATGCACCGGGAAGTGCAGCTTGCCCAGGGGCTTGAGCAGCTGCTCAATGGCGTCGGTCAGCACGATGGGGCTGGTGGTGTAGGTGAGTAGGCTGGTGCCCGCGATCAGCGCCATGACGCGCACTGCCATCAGCACAGCATAGCGCACGCCTTCGGCGTAAATGGTCAGAAACCAGATATGCACCAGCGGTTCGCCCTCGCCCGACACAAAGAACAGGTTCAGCACCGCCGTGAAGAGCACAATAGGCAGGATGGGCTTCAGGCTCTTGAGGATCATTTTGGCGGGGATCTTCGCCACTTTATACATGGCCCCCAGGAACACGATGGACAGCGTAAGGCCCAGCGGATTGGACGCTGCAAACAGCAGCACGATATAAGCAATGGTCAGCACCAGCTTCAGGCGCGGGTCGAACCGATGCACAAGGCTGTTGCCCGGGAAGTGCTGGCCGATGGTGATATCTCTCAGCATTTGGCAGCGCCCCCTTCCTTTTCTGCTTCACGCGGGAGCACAAGGCTCTCGCCTGCGTCGCGGCGCTTCTTGGCTTCCAAAATCATCTTGACCGCATAGGGGATGGTGTACACATCCGCCGGGACGTCGATGCCCATTTCCCGCAGCTTCAGGAAAATTTTCGTCACCTGCGGCACCGAAAGGCCCAGCTCCAGCAGTTCCGGAGCGCGGGCAAACACCTTTTCCACGGTGTCGTACATGGCGATCTTTTTGTTGCTCATGACGAGAACGCGGTTGGCGTACTTGGCGATATCCTCCATGCTGTGGGACACCAGCAGCACCGTGGTGCCGGTCTTTTTGTGGTACTCCTTCACCTCGCTGAGGATGTCGTCGCGGCCCTCTGGGTCAAGACCGGCGGCAGGCTCGTCCAGCACGAGGATGCGGGGCTTCATCGCCATAACGCCCGCCACAGCCACACGGCGCTTCTGGCCACCGGACAGCTCAAAGGGGCTGCGCTCCAGCAGAACCGGGTCAAGGCCGACGAAATCCGCTGCTTCGTGCACGCGGCGGTCGATCTCGGCTTCGTCCAGCCCCATGTTCTTGGGGCCGAAGGCAATATCCTTGTAGCAGGTCTCCTCGAAAAGCTGGTATTCCGGATACTGGAACACCAGGCCGGTGAGGAAACGGAAATCCCGGATCTTTTCCGGGTCTGCCCACAGGTCACGGCCATCAATGGTGATCTTGCCGCTGGTGGGCTTGTTCAGACCGTTCATGTGGGTGATGAGGGTGCTCTTGCCAGAGCCGGTGGCACCGATGATGCCCACGAAGTCGCCCTCTTCCACGGTGAAGCTCACGTCATCCAGCGCGGTCACCGCGTTGGGCATGCCGGGGTTGTAGACGTAGCTCAGATGTTCTACCTTAATGATGTCTGCCATGCGTCTGTCCCCCCTTTACTGCAGCAGCTCATACAGAGCCTGTGCGCACTCGCCGGTGTCAATGATGCCATCCGGCATCGGGATGCCGGCCTTCACCAGCTCGTCCCGCAGCTCCGCGGCCTGCGGCACGTCCAGATGCAGAGAACGCACCTTTTCGGTCTGGCTGAACACCTCTTTCGGGGTGCCCTCCATCACGATGTGGCCCTTGCTCATCACCAGCACGCGGTCAGCCTGTGCGGCTTCTTCCATATAGTGGGTGATGGACACCACGGTGATGCCCATGTTCTCGTTGAGGTAATGGATGGTCTGCATCACCTGCTCACGGCCCCGGGGGTCCAGCATGGCGGTGGCTTCGTCCAAAATCAGGCAGTCCGGCCGCATGGCCACGACGCCTGCAATGGCGACGCGCTGCTTCTGGCCGCCGGACAGGTTGTGGGGTGCGCGCTCCCGGAACTCGTAAATGCCCGCCATCTTCATGGAGTCGTCCACGCGGCGGCGCATCTCTTCCGGCGGAACGCCGAGGTTTTCCAGTGCAAAGGCCACGTCTTCTTCCACCACGGTGGCAACGATCTGGTTGTCCGGGTTCTGGAACACCATGCCCACGGTCTGGCGGATATCGTAAATTTTGTCCTCGTCTGCGGTATCCATACCCTCCACATACACCTTGCCGCTTTCCGGCAGCAGGATGGCGTTGAAGTGCTTTGCCAGCGTGGACTTGCCGCAGCCGTTGGCACCCAGCACGGCCACGAATTCGCCGCGCCTGATCTCCGTCGAAACGCCGTCCAGCGCGTAGGTAGGCTGGTCGCTGACGTCATAGCGGAATTTCAAATTTTCTGCTGTTAAAATCGTCTCTTCCATTTTGTTTCTCTTTCTGGTGGTGCGCCCCTCCGAAAGGGGCTGTACCCCATTCTCAGATGATTTTCCTATTTATTCTTCCCAGATAGCGGTCGCTCCGCAGGGCACGACACCGCCGGTGGCAGACACCGGCAGGCCGATCTCGTCGCAGCTGGTTCTGCCGCCGAAGCGGGGGATGAGAGTGGTCTTGAGCATATACTCCATGACCGCCGGGGACAGGCCGGTGGTGTAGCTGTTGACCGCAAAGAACAGCGGCTTATCGCTCAGCACCTCTTCGCACTGACTGATGAGGTCATAAATGCAGTCTTCCAGCTTCCAGATCTCGCCGCCGGGGCCGCGGCCATAGCTGGGCGGGTCCATGATGATGCCGTCGTAGGTGTTGCCGCGGCGCTTCTCCCGGGCCACGAACTTGGCGCAGTCGTCCACCAGCCAGCGGATGGGCCGGTCAGCCAGACCGCTGGCGGCGGCGTTGTCCTTGCCCCATGCCACGATGCCCTTGGAAGCATCCACATGGCAGACGGTGGCACCTGCAGCGGCACAGGCCAGCGTGGCACCGCCGGTGTAGCCGAACAGATTCAGCACCTTCACGGGGCGGCCCGCGGCGCGGATCTTTTTCTCATACCAGGCCCAGTTGACGGCCTGCTCCGGGAACACGCCGGTGTGCTTGAAGCCGGTGGGGCTGACGATGAGGGTGAGCTTGTCCTCGCCTTCGCCGCAGCTGATCTTCCACTTTTCAGGCAGGCGGCGCTTGTATTCCCACTCGCCGCCGCCCTGATTGGAGCGGTGATAAACGGCGTCCGCCTTGGCCCACAGGGGGCTCTGCTTGGGCGTCTTCCACACCACCTGCGGGTCGGGGCGGATCAAGATCGTCTCGCCCCAGCGCTCCAGCCGGTTGCCGTCGGTGGCATCCAGCAGTTCATAATCTTTCCAGGTATCTGCAGGGCGCATAGCGTCCTCCTTTCACTTCTCAGAACAGGCTCTGCTGTCCGTTATCTTCGGGCGAACCGGACTCCGGCGCTTTCATGCCCAGATGCTCATAGGCCAGCCGCGTCGCGCAGCGTCCGCGCGGCGTCCGGGTCAGAAAGCCCATCTGCATCAGATAAGGCTCACACAGGTCTTCCAGCGTGACGGCTTCTTCGCCCAGCGCTGCTGCCAGCGTTTCCAAGCCCACAGGCCCGCCGTTGTACATTTCAATGATGGCGCGCAGCAGGCTGCGGTCCAGTTCGTCCAGACCCAGCGCATCCACGTCCATCCGCTTCAGACCCATCAGGGCCACGTCCTGGTCGATGATGCCGTCGCCCAGCACTGTGGCAAAGTCGCGGATGCGCTTCAAAAAGCGGTTTGCCACACGGGGGGTTCCGCGGCTGCACTTTGCCAGCTCGTAAGCGCCTTCCGGCGTGATGGGCTGGTCGAGGATGCCTGCCGAACGCTGGATGATGCGGGAAAGCTCGTCCGGGCTGTAGAGTTCCAGCTTGAGCAGCACGCCGAAGCGGTCACGCAGGGGGCCGGTGATCTGGCCGGCGCGGGTGGTGGCACCCACCAGCGTGAATCGGGGCAGGTTGATGCGGATGCTCTGGGCGCTGGGGCCCTTGCCGATCATGATGTCCAGCGCGTAATCTTCCAGCGCCGGATACAGCACCTCTTCCACCTGACGGGACAGGCGGTGGATCTCATCAATGAACAGCACATCGCCCTCCTGCAGGTTGGTCAGCAGGGCAGCGAGGTCGCCGGGCTTTTCGATGGCCGGACCACTGGTGATGCGGATCTGCACCCCCATCTCGTTGGCGATGATGCCTGCCAGCGTGGTCTTGCCCAGGCCCGGCGGGCCATAGAGCAGAATGTGGTCCATGGGCTCGCCGCGCCGCTTGGCAGCTTCCAGATAAATTTTCAGGTTCTGCTTGACCTTTTCCTGGCCGATATAGTCTTCCAGATGCTGCGGGCGGAGGTTGTTTTCCTCGCTGTCCGCCGCGGTCATACCGGGCTGCATCATTTTTGCGCCGTACAGCGCAGTCTCGTCCTGCATTCTTTACCTCCTGCCTGCCATGCCGCGAAGGGCCAGCTTGATGATCTCTTCCACGGGCAGCGTCGCATCGATCTTGGAGATGGCCAACGCAGCTTCGCTCTGGCTGTAGCCCAGCGACACCAGCGCTGCAATGGCCTGACTGCCGCCCTGTGTCTCCGGGGTGTCGGCGGAAGCACCCGCCACATCTTCCAGCGAGATGCCGTCCACAAAGCCTTTGGCCACCTTATCTTTCAGTTCCAGCACGATGCGCTGGGCCAGCTTCGGGCCCACGCCGCTCGCAGCCTTGAATGCCTTGTGGTCGCCTGCCGAGATTGCCAGCGCCACACGGTCCGGCTCCATGACGCTCAGGATGGCAAGGCCCACTTTCGCGCCCACACCGGACACCGAGGTCAGCAGTTCAAAGCATGCCTGCTGCTGCTCGGTGGCAAAGCCATAAAGGCTCACGTCGTTTTCCGTGACGCTCATCACAGTGTAGATGGTGGCTTCCTTGCCCACACCGGGCAGAGCACCCGCCACGCTGGCCGGGCACTGGGCATAGTAGCCCACGCCGCCGCAGCTGAGCACCACCGCGTTCATGCTTTTCTTGACGATTTTTCCTGTTAAGCAGTAGATCATTCTGAAAAACCTCTCAGTCTCTGCATCAGTCAGTTCTTCCCCTATTCAGCTCGCCCTTCGGGAGAGCTCCGGCATCCGCGCCGCCGCAGGCGGACGGGGCCGGTGAGAGGGTCAGATCGGCCCGGCCACACGGCGGACAAAACGGTTGAGCTGGTTGCCGTTGGTGTGGCAGAAAGTGATGGCCATGGCCAGCGCGTCGGCGGTGTCGTCCGGCTTCGGAATGGCCGGAAGATGCAGCAGCACCCGGGTCATTTCCTGCACCTGCTTTTTCACAGCCTTTCCGTAGCCGGTGACTGCCTGCTTGACCTGCATGGGCGTATACTCATAAATGGGGATGCCTGCCTGTGCCGCCGCCAGCAGGATCACACCACGGGCCTCTGCCACGCCGATGACCGTGGTCTGGTTGTGCTGGTAGAACAGTTTTTCAATGGCCAGCACCTCAGGCCGCGTGCGCTCGATCACTTCTTTGACGCCGGTGTACACCTCGTCCAGACGGCGCTCGAACGGCACGCCCGCGTCGGTGCACACCGCGCCGAAATCCACCGGCGCAAAGCGGTTGCCTGCGTAATCCACCACGCCCCAGCCCACGATGGCGTAGCCGGGGTCGATGCCCAAAACTCTCATGCTGCGATACCTTCCGATACTATTCCTATTATAACTTTATTATTATATCACAACAAAACAGTGTGAGCAACAGAAAGCCGCCGATCCTTTGCGCCGAAATCTTCGCTCCCGCGTAAAAAAGGCTGTTTTGCTGCAGCGGCTTCAAAAAAGTTTTACATTTTTTGAAAAAGGGGCTTGCTTTTTTGCAAAAGGTATGATAATATAAACAAGCTGATTTCGGCATTAACAAAATATGGACGGTTAGCTCAGCTGGTAGAGCATCTGCTTGACGTGCAGGAGGTCACAGGTTCGAGTCCTGTACCGTCCACCACAAAAATCCCAAGTCGTATGACTTGGGATTTTTTGCGTGGACGGACAGGACGAGAACAGCAGCGGAGGCGACCGCCGCCTGCGGCGGAAACAGGGAGCCGAGGCTGGGGCCGCGTTCTGATTTTTCAAAGCCCTGCCAAGGGGCTGCGGAAAAATCAGCAAACGCAACCCGTACAGGCGCGTCCGTCAGATTCTGTTGCAGTTCCCAATCAGCAGGAATGTCTACCGGGATGCAGAAAAACGAACAAAGGCAGGGTATCACCATAGCGGTGGCATCCTGTCTTTTGTGCTATATCAGCCTGTTTTTTCACTGGAAAATATGGTATACTCAGCTCAACGAATCGAAACTTGTCGGGGCGGGGCCCCTCCATCTTGCTGACGCAAGACCGTTCGGTCGCTTAAAAGCCCCACTGAGGCTTTCATTGTTTCGCTGCGCTTCACAAACGCGAAGTTATAGGGGAAATCGCCATGAGCTTTCAGGAGCTGTTCAACAAGTTTTTCG
>CAVKKE010000008.1:0-25782 GCA_963656875.1 Barnesiella intestinihominis
CCAGCCGCATGTTGTCGGACAGCACCAGACTGCCCGCCTGCCGGATCATGTCGGCAAGGGCGGAGTTTGTCTTTTCCAGAGCTTTGGTGTTGGCGTTGATGGCATCTTCCAGACTGCCGGTGCCGGTGGAGATACCTTCACTGATACTGCCGGAAGAGGAACCACCGGAAGAACCGCCGCCGGAGACGGACGAGCCCTTTTTGGAACCGCCGACAGCCGCGACGATAGCAGCGATCGCTGCCACCAATGCGATACCGGCTGCAAGCATTACGGGGCCCGTAGGGATACCCAGAGCTGTCAGCGTAGCGCCAATGGTCTCCAACATAGCGGTAAAAGCACCGCCGATCGCTGTGATAACACCGCCGACGGCAGACAGGATCTCCGGGAAACTGGAAAGTAAACCGCCCTTCAAGCCTTCGCTGATGGCGAGGGCCGCGCTGCTGAGAGGTTCCTTCAGCCCGGTGAAGATGTCGGTGAGGGTGCTGCCCAGCTTGGACGCCTGCTGCCAGACATCCGAGAATCCGTTGGTCAGGCCGTTGACGATCTTGGAGCCGATGTCCCACGCCTTCTGCGCGAGGTCAGTCTGGATTCCGCCCAAAGCTTCGTTGAGCTTGTCCACCATGCCGAGGGCGAAGCTCTCGATCTGCTGCTTCTGGTTCGCGGTCAGGCCACCGTAGATGGTTTTTGCCACCCACAGGCCGATACCTGCCCAGTCCTGATTCTTGACGGCGGTGTACAGGTCACCGAAGGTGCCCAGCACGCCGAGGTTGGCCCGTTCCTGAATGTCCTTCCACAGGCCGTCGAGGGTGTCCGCGCTGGCCTGCTTGATTGTCTCCGCCACCTGTACGGTGCCGTCTGCGGCGATGGTCTTGACCTTCTCGATGGTCACGAGGGCACCGTCCACCACATCGTCATAGGTCTCGGTGATGACCTGCTTCTGCTGCTCGGTGCCGTCGGTCAGGGTCTCGGTGACAGTCTGAGTGGTGGTCTTGACGCCGTCTGCCAGCGTCTCGAAGGTGGAGGTGACCGTTTTGGCCGTCTCGCGGACGGTCTCCATGGTCTGCTTGACAGTCTTGGTACCGTCTTCCGCGATCTCCGTGATGGTCTTGACGTCCTTCAGGACACCGCCCACCATCTGGCGGGAAGTCTCGGTGATGGTCTGCTTCTGCTGTGTAGCGCCGTTTGCCATCCGCTCGGTGACGGTCTCCACAGTCTTGGTGACGCCATCGATGAGGGTAGTTGCGCTGTCGGTGACGGAAGCGACCACAGTCTTAGCGGCATTCTTGACGGTTTTGCTGCCCCGGTTCAGACCTTGGGCCAGACCATTGCAGGTCTGCACACCGATCTCGTCAAAGACCTTGGAGGGGGAGTGAATGCCGAGGATATTCTTCGCCGTGCTGACGGTGCTGCCGACTACATCGGTGATGGATTTCACCACGGTGCCTGCCATGTCGGCAATGCCGTTGATAAGGCCATGAATTGCGTTTTTGCCAATACCGAGAAGATGGGTGGGGAGCGTGTTGAACGAGGTCTCGATGCCGGATACGATTTTGAGGGCAGCTACTTTGGCTGCGCCAATCGCGCCCGTGATGGCCCCCTGCAGGTCGTACATGGCGACCTTTCCGAGGTTTGCCAGCGCATCGGGAAGGCTCTTGATGGCGTTCACGATGCCGTCCAGAATGCTCTTGCCTGCATTGCTGATGGCCCCAACCATCCCGGTGATGCCGTTGCTGAGAAGCTTGATTGCCTTTGCGCCGAGGTCGAGCCAGTTGAATGCGCTCCACACATCGACGATTGCCTGGATGATCTGCGGAATATTGGCAACGATGGTAGGAATCGCGTCAATCAGGCCCTTGCCCAGAGTGACGATCAGCTGCACGCCTGCCATCAAAAGCTTGGGGGCGTTGTCGTTGATGATACCCGCGATATCGGAAACGATGCCGGGCAGATACTCGATCAGCGTAGGCAGGCCGTCTGCCAGTCCCTGCGCCAGATTCAGGATGAATGCGATACCGGCATCTACGATTTGCCCGGCATTTTCACGCAGGCCGGACGCGAACTGCGCCGCGAGGGGCAGTGCCTGTGCCAGCAGATCAGGAATGCCGGATTTCAGGCCTTCGCCCAGCTGGGAGATCATCTGAATGCCGGTGTCCAGCAGCTGCGGCAGGGCTTCGCTCAAGCCCTGCACCAGTGCGCTCAGCACAGAAGCTGCCACCGAGAGAACCTGCGGTGTAGCTTCCACGATACCAGTTGCCAGCTGGGCGACAATTTCCACACCGGACTGCATCAGACTGGGCAGCTGCTCGACAACGCTTGCCGCCAGATCGGAGATGATCTGGCCTGCCGCCTGCACCATGGCTTCGGGGCCGCCCTCAGACAGGGCGGTGGTCAGAGTGCGGATGCACTGGATGCCGTAGTTGCCCAGATCAGTCAGTGCGGGCTCAATCTCGTTATAGACTGCCAGCTGCAGGCCCTCGAATGCCGAGCTCATGGAAGTCATGACGCCCTGCAGGTTGTCCTGCTGGGTCTCCGCCATCTGGCTCATGGCACCGTCTGCGCTGTCGATCGCTGCAGCCAGCGTGTCCCACTGCTCGCCCTGTGCGGCCAGCAGGCCGTTGACGGCTGCAAGGTCGGTCTTGTTGAACAGCTGGTTGATGATGCTGTCCTTCTGGCCCTGCGTCATGCCGTCCATGGCTTTGTTCAGGTCGCTCAGGATTTCGTTCAGGCCGCGCATATTGCCCTGGGTGTCATAGACGCTGACGCCCAGTTTCTGCAGAGTTTTAGCCGCGGTGTCCGTGGGGGACTGCAGCGACAGGATGACATTGCGCAGGGTTGTGCCGCCCTCAGCGCCCTTGATGCCGACGTTTGCCAGCAGGCCCAGCGCTGTGGTCAGCTCGGTGGTGCCGCCTTTGAGGTTCGCGGCGGTGCCGCCCACCGTCAGGATGGCTTCGCCCAGCTGAGAAACGTTGGCGTTAGCCTTGCTGGCTGCCATGGCCAGCTTGTCGCCGAAATCATCCACGTTCTGCTTGTTGGCCTCGATATTCAGAGAAGCCATGGCGTCAGTGACGAGGTCGGAGGCATAGGCCAGATCCATTCCGCCTGCTGCGGCCAGATTCAGCACGCTGGGCAAAACCTCCGCAGCCTTGTCGGCGTCGTAACCTGCCAGCGCCAGATAGTTCAGGGCTTCGGCGGCTTCTGTCGCGCTGAATTTGGTCGCACTGCCCATCTCTTTGGCCACTTTGGTCAGGCCGTCAATTTGGTCAACCGTGGTGCCCATGGTGGCGGCCACCTGCGACATGGCGGCCTCAAAGTTCATACCGACGCTGACCGAGGACTGCGCCAGCCCGGCCAGCTTGCTCCCGGCGGTCTTGACCAGATCGGAAATCAGGTTTCCGGCCGCAACGGTCATGCTGCTGATGCCGTTGGTAAAACCGCTGGTGTCCAGCTTGGTGTTGCCGGTAATGTCAAAATCGAATGCCAATGTGTCCACCTCTCATTCGGAGCGCGGGCACAAAGGCACAGGCTTAAAGTTTGATCTCTACCTCCCGCTTACAGGCGGGATTTTTGCATTTTACCCACAGGCCGTGGGCAGATGCGGCATTTTCTGCCCACACTGGCAGCGCACGCCCGCAATAGGGGCAGGGCACCGGGGCGCGGTCAGTGCCGGAACCGCGCGAGGAATGCGGCGTCATGTTCTTCGACAGACACGACACGGGCGGCACCTCCTCTCAGCTCGGCAGGCAGAGCAAAGCGCTCCTGCAGGTCGGCATAGTGGGCCCGCATGGAACCCTCGTATTCCGACAGATCCATGGTGCGCCAGCTCATGATCTTCGCCATGAGGGTATCCTCCGGCAGCGCTGCAAACAGCGCCCGGAACCGGAACCAGTGCACCTTCTCGCGGGTCAGGTCGATGCCGTAGGCCTGCTGGAATGCCGCCACGATGTACGGTGCGTCACACTGGTAGTCGAAGGCGATGGCAGAAGATGCTGCAGCATTGCTTTCCGATGCAGCGCTTTCGGCCTTTTTCTCTCCGGCCTTGTAAAACTCGATCATGTACCCGTAGGCGTCGAGGATCTTCTGAGGGTCGTGCAGGAAACAGCGCGGGTCTTTATAAAACCGCCAAAGGGCACTGATTGCAAAACCAGTAGGGTCATCTCCCGTCTGGCCGCGCACATAGGCATTGACCAGCCAGACCATGGGCCGGAAATCCGGGATGATCTCATGCCCGTGCCACCGGGTGGGCAGCTCGTCAGTCAGCAGGTCAAACATGATGCTCTGCAGCGAGTTTCAGGGCATATTCGGCCAGCTGCTGCATAGCGTCAGGGTCGTCGCGCAGGGTGCTCATGGCCTGCCGGGCATCGATCAGCTGGTCGGTCTTGCGGCGGGCAGCCTCGGTGTCCGGCCAGATCGTAGTTTCCTCGGTGGTGTCCTTGTTGTAAGAAATCACCTGCGGGTTGAAACCCTCACTCCGGGATACAGGCTTCTTATGCTGCTGTTTTTCCGCAGCACGGCGCTGTTCACGGTTCATGTGTTGGGCCAGCCTGGCAGTATAGTGCTGCTTTTCTGCGGTGAACGCATTGCCCAGTTCTTCGATCACGTCATACACGGGTGCCATGTTGTTTTCATCCAGTCCCAGACGGGCAGAAGCGCCCTCACCGAGAATTTCATCAATGCAATCCATGGCGATGCGGGTCTGTGCACGCACGTGGTCACCCAGACGGACGCCGCCGCGATGGTACTTCTCTGCTTCCTCCGCGCTCTTGCGCTGCATCCGCTCGTTGGCGTCCTCAAAGCGGTCGAGGTCGTTGGCATTCATCAGGGAAAACTCGAATTCCTGTCCACAAATATTCATTTCTGGCTCCTTTCTGTTGCGCCGTGTGCCGGATTCAAACCGACATCGGGTCAATCACGGCATAAAAAATCCCCGTTCCGGGTGCGGAGCGGGGAAAGATGCTGTTCCGGACGGCTCAGCCGCCGGAGACGGTAGTGTAGTCGAATTCGTCGGGCACACCGACCACCTTCACGTCACAGGCAAAGGTGGCAGCGGAACCGGCAGCACCGCCCACGTCGCTGGTAACGACCAGAGCGGCCTTGCCCTTCTCACCCTTGCCAGTGCGCAGGCTGAAATAGATGTACGGCACGATGACATCACTGCCGGTGCCATACTTGATCTTGTGACTGAGCACAAAGTCCTGGAACTTGTCACCCACGCAGCGGTTGCCGTTGACGGCAAGGGTGCGCTGGGTGCCGCTCTTGGTGGTGACAGTGCCGGTGCGGATGAAGGTATCATCATTGGTGGTGGCATTCAGGGCACCGGAGTGCTCCTTCACATGGTCAGCGCAGACGATCCAGGAATCCTCCTTTGTCTGGGTGCTTTCGGTCTGGAATGCCAGAAGGAAATCGTCTGCCGTCTCGATGCCGGCATAAGATGCGCTGGGCGTCAGGCCGGACTTGGTAATGGCTTCAGATACGGTCATATCAAAACTCCTTTCATTTCGGCTGATAGTAGGTCAGGCGGAGCTGCAGCTGCATTTTACAGCTGCCATCGCTGTTTGTGACGATGTAGCCGCTGTTCGTCACGGCAATGCCGGTGGGCGTTTTGTTCCCGCCGCAGGCTGAAAGGTCGGGCAGGTTGTGGCGGTCGTTCTGCTGCATGACCCAGTCGGTCAGCTGCTCGAAAAAGCCGCTGTTCTGCACAGCCAGAATGTCCGTCTCGCCGTAATCCCGGCGGGACAGGAAGAGATAATTCTTCGCCATGTCCCTGCCGGAGAAATACTCGGTGAGAACAGGGTCGCCGGGGCTGTCCTCGATGGAAAAGGCGGTGGATTCTTCTTCCAGCCCCGCAATGCGGAAGGCCGCGCCGGTGGTTTCCTGTTCGTCGGCGATGAGCGGGCAGGTCTTGAGCCATGCCCGCAGGGCTGCAATGGTGGGCTTTATGGTCTCGCTCATTTGTTCCCTCCCAGAAACTGCTTTGCGGCGTCGTGGGCGAACTTCT
Organism: Barnesiella intestinihominis; assembly: GCA_963656875.1. Lineage (GTDB taxonomy): Bacteria > Bacillota > Clostridia > Oscillospirales > Ruminococcaceae > Faecalibacterium. The sequence continues at coordinate 5,996 of CAVKKE010000008.1, forward strand.
CCAGTTCGTCCTTGTGGTCGGCAATGGCCCGCTGACCCCAGTAGGAGCCGCGCAGGCCGTTCTCGCCGTGCAGGCCCTTGCCCTGTGCGTGCAGATAATACTGCTTGCGGGCGTAAGGCGTGTTATACACCAGCAGACCTTCCTTGAAGTCGGATGCCTGGTTCACGCTGTTCTTCAGCGTGCCGGTGTCGAAGGGCACATAGGGGTCAATGGTCGCGGCTGCCTTCTGAGAGAAAGCAAACTGCAGCTTTGCGAATTTCGCGTCCATGTCGGCCTGAAAGCCGGGGCGGAACTGAATCTTAAAATCAAAGACAGGTGCGCTCACAGTCTCAGCCCCCTTCCACATGCCAGTGCGGCAGCAGCGGCTCCCGGTTGTCCGAGACAGCCGCTGCCGTGCAGCACAGGCGCGTTTTTTCGATGCGGGCATACTCTTCGGTGGTCAGGCTTTTCACTGCGCCCTGCACCAGCTTCCAGCCGCGTTTCAGCGTCCAGTGCTTTGCCTTTTCGGCAGCGGGCAGCGCCGCCCACTGGTTGTAGGGCAGATAGCCCACGGTGCACATACTGACCGGGATGCGGATGTGGGTGGTGCGCTCCGGGTCTTTGGCGGTGCCATTGCCGGAGGTGGAGCGGCATTCCCGCCAGCTGCACCCGGGGAACACCCAGCACACCGGCGTGTCTGTCTCGGTCTTGACGTCGTGGATGAGGTTCACCACGGTAACAGGCGTCTGCATCAGTCAAGCCCCCTGTAAAGCAGATCGTGCGGGTCAGCGCCCAGCGCGGTGCGGATGATCTCCGCCGCTTCCTGCCGGGTGGCGGCGGTCACGCCGGTGCTGCTGCCGAAGGTGACGCTCCAGCCGTCATTGCTGGTGCTGGATGCACCCGGCACAGTGCCCACAGTAGACGCAGCGGCCAGCAGGTCGATGATTTGGCAGCAGGCATCCGCCAATGCTTCCCGGCAGCTTTCGCACCCGGCGGCGTGGCCCTCTGCCCGGCCAAAGGTGGCTGCATTGATCATGCGGGAAGCCCGGCTGCACAGCACGCCGAAAGCGGTCTCCGGCACCGTGCCGCCTGCCGCCGTGTACTGTTCATAGGTGCAGTAGAGCATGGCGGGCCCTCCTTAGGTGTGGCTCTTAACGAGGATGGTCTGAGCCTTGGTGACCTTGTGGGCGTAGATCTTGCGGCCCTGCACAGCGCACGCGCCGATGAAGGTGCCGCTGCCCTTCAGGTCGTTGACGGCCACCGGCTCGCTCCACTCTTCGATGCGGGTGAACCAGTTGGGGTGACCGGCAATGAAGTCCACCTTCTCGCCCATAGTGGAGTCCTCGAAGACCGTGAAGCCAGCCACACGGCCTACAGCGCCGGTCTGGACAACGGCGTCGCCCAGATCAGAAGCCTTGATGAACTCGGGGCTCTTCAACAGCAGGGCATAGGTCGCAGGGGACACCAGCAGCCAGCGGCCATCCGTGGGAACATGAGTCTCGGACAGCTGGGTGCGGGCGTCCACGATGGTCTCGTAGATGTTGGTCTTGGTCAGCGCGGCAGTGCTTTCCATGGCGGTGCCGCCGGATACCAGCTCAGCGGAAGCGTCGGTCTCCATCTGGAGGGCCAGAGAATAACCAGCGCTGTCCAGACGGTCAGCCACCAGATGGCCGGGCACGCTCTCAGCGTCAAAGCCGTCGATCAGCTCATTCACGGCCTTGTCCTTGTCGATGTTCACGGTCAGATAGCTGGTATCGCCGTGAGTCATGGGAGTGCCGGTCTTCTTGTTGTAGTCGGAGACCTCCACCTCGGTGTCGCGCACAGGGACCTTGACGGCACCGGCCTTCGGGGAGCCCTCGTAGCGGTTGTTGCAGATGACACCGACACGCTTCACGATGGTCGCGCGCAGCTTGGCATCTACCATTTCAGAGTAGCGTTCTCTTGCAATATGGGGCATGAAAAATCATCCTTTCTTAAATTTTGATGTTGGGATTCATGGCTTTGAAAGCGGTTTCCACCGGGTCTTCCTCGTCGTCGCCGTGCATGGGGTCGCCGTGTTCGGCACCGGTGGAAACATGGACGCCGCCTTTAGCATCCTCACCGAAGGCCCACGGATTGGTCTTTGCGGCATCGTCCAGAGCCTTGGAGATATCGGTGGTGCGGTCTTTGGAGCCCTTCAGGGCGTCCAGATCCAGCAGGGCACGCACAGCCTTGACGCTGCGGCCTTTCTTGCCCAGGATGGCGGCATCCAGTGCGTTGTCAAAGGCAAAGCCGTCCGCCTGCGCCTGCATGTCGGCCTTCAGCTTGGTGATCTGCTCCTGCAGGCCAGCCACATCCACGCCGTCAAAGGCTTTCAGGCCGTCCTGTGCGGTCTTGAGCTGGGCGTTGGCGTTGTCCAGCTGGGTCTGCAGGGCTGCTGCGGCGGACTTCTCCCGGTTGATGTCGCTGCCGTTTTCCTGCATGATCCAGTTGAGCTGTTCATCGGTGATGCCGGGGATCTGTTTCTTCACGTCTTCACGCTTCATGGTGGAAACTCCTTTCGTGTGTGAGACCTCAGTTTTTTACACTGTTCTCTGTCAGTATTCGGTCTTGGGCGGGGTACGCGCCGCCCGCCGCATGGTGCCTGTTCCGTCCTCATGCGGGCAAAACGGGCATGAAAAAAGCACGGTGCAAAACTGCATCGTGCTTAAAAAGGGGCAAAAGAAAACCACGGTACGTGTGCATCGTGGTTTAGCTCTCTATTAAATGCCGGGCACAATTTCCTTGATGCCCTTTGCCAATGCTGCGGCCTGCTTCATCAGGCTGTTTTCCTGAAGGTATTCCAGCCCTTTGAGCGTGATTTTGGGGTGCATCGGTGTTTCAATGTGCTCTGGCTGACGGATATACTGAACGATGCTCAACCCTTCGATGTATCCGGCGTTCTGAAGCTGGATCAGCAAAGCCTGAAAACGGTTCGGATTCGTGCCAAAACGTTCTGCATTGAACCCTTCACTGTCGAAGTCCTCAAAGTCCATGCTCTGCTGCAAAAACTTCAGGATGCGGTAGATAATGCGAAAATCTTCCATAATGACCTCCTATGTCAAGACTGCGGGGTGCAGCAGTAGATTCTGTCGTACACCGCTTCACCTTCACGAGAAAGAGCTGTCGGCTCGTCATTCTCGTCAAAAGTCGATGTGATGAAATCATCAAGATCCAAAAGAAGCTCATCCAGACTTTTGCAGTTTATCGCATCGGGGACATGCTTCTTCAAAAACTCCTTGGAATCAGTATCCAAATCTTCAAAACAAAAGGTCATTTCTGCTCACTCCTTGGATTCAGCTGAATCAGCTGTCCCGTGTCCGGGTTTATTGTGACGATCGCTTTGCCGATAAGGCGCACGCTGCGCTTTCCTCTTGAATCCGTTTTTACAGGATTGATGCGCTCAGGATTCAAAACAGTATCACGCATGGCTTCATAGCCGACGCCGCTTCGCCGGATGATTTTAAGGTCGTATTTCAGTTTGTCAGGATCAACCAGCGTGCCGAACATACGCTCCATGAAATGGGCAGTATGTCCAGTAATAACAGTACCGTCTGCGGCAGTTTTGCCCACGAGTTCAGTCTGGATGCGGTCATGTGTGCTCTTGTACAGATCAAACCCTGCAAGCGGTGAAAGCCAGCCGGTTTCAACACTGTGATTGTAGTGCATTAACAGTTGATATTCTTCGGTATTATTATACCGTGCATCATAATATTTTGCAACGGTATTCAGGCTGGTTCCCGTGGCATTGATAGACTTGAGCCACTCAGTGTGATGCACCTGAGACTTTGCACTTGCCCTGCTGGCTTCACTCCGGCCAAACTTCGGCACGCTGACACGGGCGCTGTCCACACGGCCTCCGGTGGTCTTCGTGAAGTCGGCAAGGCTCTGGCGGGCAGCTCTCAGGCGTACAGCAGCGTCGGTGGTGTCCAGCCCGGCAGCATCATCGGCCAGATACCGCTTTTTCCAGCGGCGGACGTTCCGCTCACGGGCCCGCTGCATCTGGGATATCTCGTACTGGGTGTACATCTTGCCGTTGTACTCGATATCTCGGGCGTTCAGTTCGCGCAGACTTCCCTGTGTCCATGCAGGGGCGTCTCCCAGCTCGGGGAAGACGCTGAAAAAAGTATGCCGACAGTTCCAGCCGCAAAGCCCTTCGCCGGTGCCGTAACCGGTAGCCTGCTCGAAATCCGGGTAGTGCCTGCCGCGGTACTCCACAGCGCCGCCCCGGTGGAAGCGCCTGCCCTGCCACTCAGCATGGGAAGGACGTGCGCCGCCGTGTGCCGTTGTCTCGAAAAACTCCACTCCCATTTCATCGGCCCGGGCCACCTGCAGCTTACCGCAGGTCTGATTGACGCCAGTGAGGATGGCACGCCGTGCAGCTACCTCGATGCTGTCCCTGTGACCGCTGGGATATGTAATCAGCGGCATATCGTCCGCAAGGCTGTTCACGGCCTGCCTGACGGCTGTTTTGTAGTCGAAGGCACCGGTGCTCACCTTGAGCCATGCGGCGTCCAGCGTGCGCTCAAAGACCCCTGCAGCGGTGTTTGCCGTGGTGGCCGTGAGATTCTGCCATGTGCCGCAGGTCTGACGGGCACCGGCATCCAGCAGATTGTTCAGGGCTGCGCTCTCTTCGAAAGGCGTCGGCTCTTTCCCGTAATGGTAATAGATCGCGTCCTCGCGCTCCATGGCTTCAGTGGCGGCCTGTTTCAGCAGGCGGCGGATGGTGCTTTCGCTTTTGCCGCTGTACTTGGCCAGCAGCTTCACCACATCGTTGCGCAGGGCCTCAGTCTGCTGGTAGCGCCACAGCTGCCAGTTGGCGGTGGGCGTCACTGTGTCCATCTTGCCGATGCGCCGGGCCACATCCTGCAAAATCTCATCCTCGACTTGTCTCCATAAGGCCACAAAGGCGTCCGGCATCTGGTCGAGATATGACGGCGGCAGCATCAGGCACCCCCGAAGGTGAGGGCTTCGTCGGTCTGGCTGTCAGCTTTGGCTTCCTCAGCCCATTCGTGAGCCTCTTTCTCACTCAGGCCGTACCGGGCAGACAGATACCGGCAGCGGGGTACGAGACCCGCCAGAGCGTCTTCCCGCAGCTGTGCGGTGCGCTCCTGCTCACTGACGATGTAGCTGTCGTCCCAGTTGACCGAGATGGAGGTGTCCGGGTCCACATTCTCGCCCAGCAGGTTCTTCGCCGCCCACAGGATGGCCCGCAGGATGCCGATCAGCGCCGTTTCAATGGGAATCTGGTTCTTGTTGGCCGATTGCACAAGGTCCTGACGGCTTCCGGTGTACTCAGTGGCAGTTGCCACCTTGCCCAGCTCAAAGTTGTACCGGTGACAGCCCAGACCGCATTGAAAAGCAAAAAGGTCGAGCATGTCCTGCACGGCGCGGTGGTTGTCTTCGGTGCGCAGGTCGGGATTGTACTCGTGCCACTCAGGAGCGGCGTCCAGATCGTTCTCTTTGCCGGGCAACGAGAAGAACTGCTGCTGACTCATATCGTCGGGCGGGATGTAGCGGGGCTGGCCGTCCTCGCCGATCACGGTCTTGCACAGGCTGCGGTCGTAGAAAATCTTCTTGCCGCCGAGGTAGATGTCCTGCCGATAGTTATCAAACGCAAGGTCGATGCCCTGCGCCGTGTCCAGCGCTTCCGCGAACACGGCCATGCCCAGCCCTGTGCCGCCGTCGATGTTCTTCAGCGCAGCAGGGGAAAACAGGCTGAACCACGCCGGAGAACCTTCCGGGTGAATCTCGCTCACCGTGCCCGCTGGGGCTTTGTGCGGGGCAAAGATGGGTGCGCCGTTCTCTGCATCGCGGATCTCGAACCATTCGTTCGTGATGGTGTATTGACCATCCCGGCGGGTGTGCGTCTGGAGGTAAACGCAGGGCTTGCCGTCTATCAGGCACTCGGAAACAAATGCCGCTTCGGTCACGACGCCCCGCTCCACCCGCAGCGGGATGATGCAGGATGCCGGGTCGTAGTCCAGTACAATGCGGGCGTCCGGACCCGGTGTGAGATGACCGCTTTCATCTGCCGTGCCCTCCACGCTCATAACAAAAGCGCCTGTGCCTGACCAGTAGGCCTTTTCCACCAGCTTGTTGGCATTCTCCCAGAAATGGAGCTGCCGCAGGAGACCGCCGGTCTGCTGCTCATCACTGCCCAGCAAATAGGCTGCAGTGGCTGCATCGCCGATCTGGAAGGTGGTCTTATCATTCAGCAGCAGATTCGCCCAGTCCTCGCAGACCCGCTTCGGCATCCGCAGGGACGCCCGGCGGCGCTTGTGGTCGCCGTCCTCCCGCTTGATCTTGATGTTGTGCACGCCGGGCACATAGCCCTGCCACCACTGACGCCATTTTTCAATGCGGCTGTAATAGGACGCGTCCAACTGCAAATTTTTGGTTTTGTTCAGGTATTCAATAAAAGCGTTTACGTTCATCTGCTCGTCAGGCTCCTATAGCTGCGTTCAATGGTGTACTCAAAGGCGTCCAGTGTGTCAATGTCGGTGGTTCCGTCGTCCAGACGTTCATCCACGCCGGGGTGCTTCTGGCTCCACAGAGCGGATGCCAGCGCGTCCCGCAGCGTGGAAGCTTCAGGCATATACCAAAAGCGCCCGCCGCCCATCAGGATGGACGTCAGGCGGATGCGGTCGATGATCTGTATCTTGGCGGAGTTGTTCACCCGGTCGGACAGCCAGCTCAGGCGGGAGGCACGCAGCCGGGCACGGATGTGGTTTATCAGCGTCTGTTCGGCGCTGTCGCAGAAGATGTAGTGGATCTCGCCGTACCGTGCGAACACGGCCATGCAGAACTCGATGAGCTGCGCGGCGAGATAGTCGGCGTCCTGATTTTTCGGGTCTACCCGGGCGGATGCCAGCCCCACGACGCCTGCGTAGTACGGCAGGATGCCAGTTGCCACAAAGGCGTGCTGTGAGCCGTTGCCGCCGAAGTCTACGCCGATGTGGATGCGCCACGGCCTGCAGGGCTTGCCCGCAGGCCAGAGGAAACGCTTATCCCCGGCGGCAATGCTGTCCGCAAAGGGCCGGTAGATGATGCCGCCCGCTGCGGCCCACTGCCCGAGGATGAAGCGGTTGTAGTAGACCGTGCCCTCGTACTCCTTTTTCAGCTGGGCCACGAACTCCGGCGGCAGCGTCGGATTATCGTCGATGGTGTAGGCCTGACAATAAATATCCGCGTCACTGTCCAGAAACTTCTTGAACCAGTGCTGCGGATTGTCCGGGTTGCAGGTGCCATCAAAATGGCTGTGAGGACAGGACAGGCGGCTCTTAAGCATCTGGAACACACCTTCGTCCCAAGTGGTGATCTCATCACCATAGGCATACTCAAAGGCAGCGCCCTGAATGCGGGCAATGTGCTTTTTGTTGTCGGCACCCAGCACATACACCTTGCGGCCGAACAGCTGCACCACGTTGCCGGACGCCGATGTCCGAACCACGCCCACGAGGTCGGCACCCCAGAGCGCACGCATGGGCTCCAGCACGTTGCGTTCCAGTGTGCCGAGGGTGTTACCCAGCATGACCAGAAGCCCTTCATCCCGGGCGGCGCAGATGCGCTTCGGGATGGTGACGGCACAGTCCAGATAGGTCTTGCCGCTTCGGGTCGCGCCGGTCTTGATGTTCCAGCGGTGATCGCAGTTGTGCAGGAATTCCTGCTGAAACTCAGTCAATGGCACTGTCTACACCTCCAAGAAGGGCACGGGCCCTTTCCAGAGCGTCGGCGGCGGGGTCGTCCTGCACGGTCTCTTCGCCCAGCATCTTCAGCAGCACACCCGCCGCCCGGGCATCGCCTCGCTTGGCTGCATCGGCAATGCCCATGACCACCGACATCTGGTTGTCCACATCCTCAGGGTCTACCTGATCCCGCAGCAGGGCGTTCACCCGGCGGCGGTCTGTCTCGGGCAGGCTGAGGTAGTAGTCGGCAGCTTCTTTCATGCTGCGTTTGCGGCGGCGCGCAGCCCCCGAAGCGATGCCGCCCTTCTGGCCACTCTTCGCCGCTTCCTCGCCGCTTCGGAACTGCGTGAGCTTCCCGTTTTCGAGATTCTTTTCGTTGGCCACGTCACCACCTCTCTTGCTACAAAATCGAAAAGCCGCCCATCAGGACGGCTTGGAAATATCAAAAATAAGCAGGCTGTTGGTCGGTAAATGTGTGTTCCCCTGTCGCAGCCGGGTAGCACAAAGCCCGCAGGGAGAAGGGAGTAAGGGAACCTTTCCTGCGGGCCTGTACATGGTATCAGTTTACACCATGAAATAGTGAACTGACAATGATGTGATAGTGAAGTGAATCAAATTTTCAGCTGGTTGATCGCATGGCGGCGCAGTTCGTGGATCCAGCGGACGGAAACATTCTGGTCATTGGCAATCTGTTCCCACGTCTTGGAATTGAGGTAATAGTCTTTCAGGATGTGGTATTCCCGGAAATCTTCTAGCTGCTGCAAAGCTTCGTCGATTTCTTCATGCAGGGCGTTGCACTCGGCCAGCTGAAAGGTCAGCTGACGTTCCAGATCATCTTCCCGCTCCACCGCACGGGCAAGGCTCTGGCCGTCTCCGCTGCTGCTGGGGGTGGGACTAAAGTTCTGCGTGGTGTGTCTGGCGGCAGTCCGCGCTTCTTCCAGCCGGTAGGAAAACTGCCGGAACAGCTTTTCAGCGTCTCGGTACCGCCAGAGCCATGCCTTCTTTTCTTCGTGGCTCATTTGCTATCCTCCTTCTTTGCTGCCTGAATGCGGGTCTTGACAGCCTGCATCAGGGCGTTCTGGCTGCTGTCTTTGCGGTTCAGCGCCTTGACCACCATTTCGTCTGCGCCGCCCTTGACGATCAGCCGGTGGACGATGACGCTCTGGGTCTGGCCCTGCCGGTAAAGCCGTGCTTCACCTTGGGCGTAAAGCTCCAGACTCCACGGCAAGCTGTACCAGATCAGGTGATGCCCGCCCTGCTGGAGGTTCAGGCCGTAGGCACAGCTGGCCGGGTGCGCCAGCAGAGCGTCCAGCTTTCCGGCGTTCCATGCAGCCACGTCGTGCTCATTGTCCAGCACGGCAAACCGCAGGCCTTTGTGGCGCGTTTTCAGTGTTTCGGTGAGCTGTTCCTCGTCGAAGCGGAAGCCGTAGAACACGAGGGCTTTCTGCCCGTCCAGCGCGTCAATTAGTTCATCGAAGGCATCCAGCTTGCACCGGTGGATCGGGTGCACGGTGCCCTCTTCGTCGTAGATGCTGCCGTTGCACAGCTGCAAGAGCTTCCCGGTCAGGGATGCAGCCTGCTGGGCAGTGATGGTCTCGCCATCCACTTCCAGCAGGTAGTTTTTCTCAAGCTTCTTGTAGGCCGCTTTGGCGGGCTTGTCCAGAACGACCGGAATGTCGTCGATGATCTTCTCCGGCAGGGTCAGGTGGTCGGCAGCTTTGAAGCTCAGGACGATATCCTTGATGCAGCTCTCCACGGCTTCGGCGGCACCGTCCTTCGGCTCATAGCTGTACTCGGTGGGCCAGAAATACGCCTGCCGATAGTGGGTGATGTACCGCCCCAGCCGCTCGCCCTGATCCAGCAGATAGATCTGCGCCCAGAGGTCCAGCAGGCTGTTAGGCCGGGGTGTGCCGGTCAGCTCCACCACTTTGTGCACTCTGGGCCGCACAGCCTTGAGCGCTTTGAACCGCTGGGCGGCGTGGTTCTTAAAGCTGCTGGCTTCATCCAGCACTACCATGTCAAAATCCCACTTCCGGCCCAACGTGTGCACCAGCCAGGCGATGTTCTCCCGGTTGATGATGTAAATATCCGCCTGTGCTTCCAGTGCGGCCTTGCGCTGCTTCTCGGTGCCCAGCACGGTGGAAATGCGCAGGTGCTGCAAATGCGCCCACTTGGCGGCTTCGTCCTGCCAGGTGGCTTCTGCGACCTTCTTGGGTGCGACGATCAGCACCCGGCTGATCTCCAGCCGGTCGTAGATCAGCTGATCGATGGCGGTCAGGGTGACCACCGTTTTGCCCAGACCCATCTCCATCCAGAGCGCCACTCCGGGCTTTTCGAGAATAGCGTCGATGCCCGCCTGCTGATACGGGTGCGGGTGAAATTGCTGCATTGCCTTGACCTCCGTTTCTTTAGGGCAGCGCGTCAGTCGTCGTTGTCTTCAACGCCGGGTGCCAGCATCTCCCAATCACTGGCGTCTCTCAATTTCTTTGCCAGAGCCCGGGCTTCGTCTGCGGTGCTGATCTCGTAGCAGGGAAAGCCAAACTCCCATAGCCGCTGCCGCCACCATTCCTGCAGACCTCCCGCCTTGACCTTTGCGCCGGGGCGCTTGAGTTCCACAAAGGCGATGACGCTGCCGGGGAAGAGGATCATCCGGTCCGGCACACCCCTGTGTCCGGGGCACGTCCATTTCAGGCACACACCGCCCTCTGCCTCCACGGCCTGCCGGAGGACGTTCTCGATGCTCTTCTCGAGGGGCTTATTTGTCGGCATTGTAGTTTCTCCTTTCGCTCATTTGTCCGTGCATACCTGTAACAGAACATACCGAAGTTCCTTATAACCCTACGCGTGTAAGCGTGTGTTCGCGGGCGCTTCACGCGCACGTCTTATTACTCCTCTTTTTTCTTCTTCTAGGGAAAAAGATTGTATGTTGAGTTTGTTTTGCCTGAAAAAGCCGCATCACTGCTCACTTTTTCGTGCATACGTCTTTTGAAAAGTGCGTATGTCGGCTTTGTATGCACGGTATGCTGATTTTCTTGAATCCCGCGTGTTTACAAAAAATTCATACTTTCCAGTATGTTCGTGTATGCATTTTTGCCGACCTTGCCGCAGGCGCTTTGTATGCACGGCGGCGGGTTTCGGCAGGGCTTTGTATGCACGTTTTCGGCGGGTAGTTACTCGGTTTTTCTGCGCCAGATGCGCTGCACTCCGTAGGGCCCATGGCGCTGCGGATACTTCGCCGGCTGCCAGTCCGGGGAACTGTTCAGTACCGCCGCGATGCGCTTGGACTGCTGCCGGTCGGGGGCCTTGCCGGTGCTGTCCAGCAGCTCCCGCCAGATCTCATTGACGCAGATCACCATGCGCGGGGTGGTGGCGATGCCCTCTGTGGGGCCGTTCTCCCACCAGGCGATGCGCTCGTCCACGGTGCGCTTCATCCAGTCCAGGGGCACCGGTTTATTCAGAAATTCGAGGACATCGCCCTCCCACGGGTCGCGCTCGGTGTGGGCCTGCTGCTCTGCCAGAGCGGCTTTTTGCAGGTCATCGCGGAGGATCAGTTCCTCTCCGGCGTTGAACCGGACGACCGCTTCTGCCCACACCTGATCGACTTCTGCGGGGGTCAGATCGTCGTGGACGACCTTCGTGCGGCGCTCAAAGCTGCAATCTATGGGCCAGTACCGGCGGTTTCCGGTGGTATCCCGGAGAAAATCGGAGCCGTTGGAGGTGCCGAAGAACACGCACCGGCGGGGGTATTGCACCGTTCTGCGGCCATAAGCGGCCCGGTAGCGGTCCTCGGTCTGGCTCAGGAACTGCTTTGCTGCCTCGCTCTCCGAGCGGCTGAAAGCCGTCATCTCGCCCAGCTCGACGATCCACACACCGCGCAGGTTCTCGCGGGCGTCTTTGCCGTCGAAGCTGGTGATGCTGTCGTTGAACCAGTCCCGGCCCATGCGGCTGAGCAGCAGGCTCTTGCCGATGCCCTGATGTCCGCTGAGAATGCAGATCTGGTCGAACTTGCAGCCCGGGCGGAAGCACCGCGCCACCGCTGCGACAAACATCTTCCGCGTCACCGCCCGGGTGTAGCTGTTGTCCTCCGCGCCCAGGTAGTCTATGAACAGCCTGTCCAGCCGCTCGATGCCGTCCCATACAAGGCCGGTCAGGTACTCCCGCACCGGGTCTTTGGCGTGGTGGCCGCCGGTCAGGGCCACGGCGTCGGCGGCCTTGTTGACACCGCTGAAGTGGTAGACCGTCTCGAGGTACCACCGCACACCGGCGTCGTCCTCGTCCGACCAGTCACGCTCCTGCGCCTTGTCGCTCCACGGGAAGGGGCCCTTGCACCGCAGCCGCTCCGAGAAGGTGTCGTTCCAGATGCGGCCCTTGATCGCCGGGTCGTGTTCGAGGATGACCCAGGCGTTCTGGATGGTGCAGGCCAGCGCGCCCTTCTGGGTGCGGTCGAGCTTTTCCTGCCACTTGTCCGGGTCTGTGTCCTCATCCGGCAGCGGCTCGAAGCCCTCTTTCGCGTGGTCTACGGCTTCCCGCCGCAGCAGCGCCGCTGTGGGGCCGTCGCTCTCAGCCAGGGCCCGCATCTGCTGCCAGCTGGGCAGGGACGCGGTGGGCGTGCCGGGTGCTGCGTCTGCGTCCAGATCGCCGAACTTGTGGATGCGCACCAGGTCCCATGCGTTCAGTAGCTTGCCGCCTGCGGGATCGGTGCTGTGGTGGCTGTAGATAAAGGTGTCGTTATCGTAGAGCACCGCGCCTGCGGTGGTGCTGCCTGCGGCGTAGGTCAGACGGCCCGCGCCTGCATCGACGTACACCCCGGGCAGGAACCTCTCGATCGCTGCGGGGATGTCGTAAGTCCGGCAGAAAGCGCCCACGACGCCCTGTTTGGCAGTGGGGTCGGCCTGTTTGCCGCCGGGGAGTTTGACCGTCTCAGCGGGGCACGCAGGCCATTGCCGCACGTCGTGCCAGTCGGCGTAGAGCCAGAGCAGGTCGTCCACGCTGATCCTGTCGCCGTCCTCCGTGGCCGTGCAGACCCACTCGCTGTCGGCTGACCGGCTGGGCCAGTACATCAGGCGTTCGGTCTCGAAGGTGGTGGGGTCAAAGACCTTCATGGTCGGGTCGAGCATCTGGGCCAGCATCCGGGCGCAGGGCTGGTACTCCTCCGGCTGCATGACCCGGTCGGTGGGGAAGATGGCCCGCAGACGCGGGTGATCCGGGTCGTGTTTGCGGGTGGAGTAGACTGCCGCGGTGCCCATGTCCCTGATGGCCTGCACCCACATGTCGGTGCTGCCGGGTTCGCAGTTGTCCATATCCAGCGTGATGAGGCTGCGCCCGGTGCAGCAGCCGCGTTTGCGGCTCCCATTCCGCAGGCTGCCGCCCACGAAGCCGCCCACGTCCTTCAGGTCGGCCTGCCTGCTCTTGGGCAGTGCCATGTACTCCGCGTGGGTCTCGGTGCCGCAGTTGGTCTGCATTTCGTTCAGCAGGGTGCCGGTAAAGTCGGCCCAGCTCAGAACTTCCAGCTCCCACTCGGTCGCTGTGCGGCTGCCGCCCACGCTGATCTCAATCGGTGTAGCGCTCATTCTTCTCCCTCCTTCAGCGGGCCATACCGGTACAGCCGCGCGTTCCACTTGGACTTTGCTTCGATCTGGGTGCTGCCGCGCTCGCCGACCCTGCCGCAGCGGGTGCAGACTACCGACCAGCCGCCGTCCCAGGCGTACTTGCTGCTCTTGCGGTAGCGGGCCAGCCCGACTTTGCCGTGCGGGCGCTTCTCTGCGTCGTAGGGTGCCGCCCCACAGGTGCAGGCGAACAGCTCCTTGTCGCTGGGCAGGGCTTCTGTTTTCTTCATTGTCTGCTCTCCCTCCATTCGGCCTGCGGGATCACATGCACGTCCAGCCGCCGCACGATCTGCATCGCCAGATGCACTCCGTGGGCATCTCCGAAACGCTTCTGCGCAAGCAGCGCGTTGTATTCGGATTGCAGCCGGAGCAGCGCGGTATCCTGCGAGACGGCGTACACCGCCGCTTTTTCAAATGTCGTTGCGTTCATCGTCCTCAGTCCTTTGTAAAGAAATCGCCGTGCCAGCCTGCGGCGTTCAGGGGCAGACCCTCCGCCCAGGGCGGCACCTGGCTCATGATGCGCACCACATCCTGAAGTGCTGCGTCTGCGTCCCGTGTGTCCGGCAGCTCGATGATGACTTCATCGTGGACGTGGAACACAACCCGGTAGCCTGCCTTGCGCAGGTTGTCCAGCGCAAAGGCCAGACAGTCGCGGCCCACGGCCTGCGTCAGATTTTCCGTCAGTTTGCCCCCGTAGGTCTTGGATTCCCGCCAGACGCCTTTATTATCTTCCATGTACAAAATTTCGTGCTCTCCGCGCCAGCTGGTTTCTTTGGAGAGCTTTGGGTCAGCATAGAAGAGCTTCCGCCCGCTGGGCAGCTGCATCGTCAGAAATGGGAAGGGGACATTCCGGGATATTTCTTTGCGGAAAATGACGCCCTCCCGGGGCATCGTGGTTTTTCCCGTCTGGATAGTACGGGTCGCTGCCTTTTGCATTTTTGCCCAGAGCTTGCGGATGTTTGGGTTCTGCCCGCGCCAGCGGTTCACGATGTCCTGCAAACCGTCGTCGTCCAGACCCAGCTGATCGCCGCCCATGCGCTTCATAGCGCTGATTCCACCCTCGTAGCCCAGGGCCAGCGTTGCGACCTTGCCGCGCTGCCGGTACTTGTAGTTGGGGTTTCCCTTGACGATGCTGTCAAACGGCACCCCGAAGATGCGGGCGGCGGTGGCCTCGTAGATCTTGCCGGTGGTGCGGAACACGTCCAGCACCCAATCTTCCCCGGCCAGCCAGGCGATCAGCCGGGCCTCGATGGCTGAGAAGTCGGCGTCCACGAAGGTGTACCCTTTGCCGGGCACCAGCGCCGTGCGGATCAGCTGGCTCAGGGTGTCGCTGACGTTGTCTGTCAGCAGGGCCAGCGCCTCAGGGTCGTGCAGCTTGACGACATCCCGCCATTCGGCCTGATGGTCTAAGTAGGTGCGGGGCATGTTTTGGCTTTGCAGCAGCCGCCCGGCCCACCGGCCTGTCCGGCTGGCCCCGTAGAACTGCAGGGTGCCCCGGATGCGGTCATCCTCGCCGCGGCTCAGAGCGATGGTCTTGTATTTGGAGTTGCTGGCCTTGCTGGTCTGCTGCCGGAGTTCCAGCACCCGGCGCACATCGCTGGGCAGCTTTGTCTTGAGCGCCGCGTCTACCGCGTCCTTGCTCAGGCTGGACATGGGGCAGCCCCTGCCCGCCAGCCAGCCCAGCAGCTGCACCCGGCTGCCGGGGTTCTCCAGGCCGGTCAGGGTCTTGAGCTCAGCCTTGAGCGGGATGGTGCTCTTTTCGAGGATATCCTGCGCTGCGTCCACCAGCTCCATATCCACCGCAACGCCCCGGGCGTTCATCTCCACGTCCTCGCGCCACTGCTGCATGATCTCTTCCGGCACCGGCCACGGGGCCAGCTTGCGGTCGTTGGCCCGCTCTGCGATCACGTCCATGCCGTTGTACTTGCAGAACAGCTTCCATTTGGCGGGGTCGTGATGGGGCAGGTTGCGGGTGCGCCCGCCGTTCGTCTTGGTGGGCTTGCAGGGCACGCAGAAGTATTTGATAAGGGCCTTGCCCTCCTTCATCTTGAGCGCGTCCTCCGGCTGTTTCAGGGCCGCACCGAGGGCACCCAGCTGGGCGGGCAGGCCGCAGTACAGCGCGTGCACCATGCTGCACTCCCACTGCTGAAGCCAGAGCACCCGCTCTTCCCAGCTCAGGCCCATTGCTTCGGACAGGCACCACCACTCGAAGGCTGCATTGTGCGCCCTCTTGGTGTAGCTGTCGTCCAGCAGCCACGGCAGCTGCTCCCACAGGAAGTGCTTCGTGTCCGGCCAGCTGGTCAGGTCTATCACCCTGGGCGTGTCCGAGTTCTCGCTGACATAGCCCAGCAGCAGGATCTGGAACTCCGGGTCCTGTGCATACCGGTATGCCCCCACCGTCTTGATGTCCTGCGGCGAGTAGGTCTCGATATCCACCGTGATGATCGGTTTCACGGGAACCTCCTTTCCTAATAAAAAGACCGGAAGCCCTTTGCGGGGGTCTCCGGCGTGCGGGTGTTTAGTCGAGGAAGCTGTCGTCGTCATCGTCCAGCGTCTCGAAGCCGTCCAGGTTGTTGCCGCCGCTCAGGCGCTCGCCGTCGCGTACCTTGCGGATGGTCTCAAGACCTGCACCGATGCCGCGGTTGCCGCTGGCACTGTAGGAAAAGAAGCCCACCTTGACCTGCGCGTAGCATCCGCTGTACACCTCATCCTGATCGAGAATTTCGGCGCACTGGCGGTCAACGATCAGCGGGCGGCGCTTTTCGTTGGAGTTGGCGTTCATGAACCAGCAGCCTGCATAGTTTTCGTCGTCCTTCTCCTCGTCGCCATCACGCAGGGGCTCCTTCAGCTTCGGGGGCAGCTTGCCGCCCCACTTGGCGAGGGAGGCGGGGTCTTTCTTGACCACTTCAACGGCGGCCTTGATCTTGGCCAGCGTCTCGGTGTCCTTCTTGGAGATCAGCAGGCAGCAGCTGTACTTGGGGTCGCCGGTGCCGTTCACCTGCTTGGGCTCCCAGATGTTGGCATAAGACAGGCGGCAGGGGATAATGACTTCATTTGCGTTCATAGTTAGTCCTCCATGGGCTCGAAGCCCTCTAAGCGGTCGTAGGCAGGGCGCGGGTCGCTGGCCGCTGCCAGCTTGGGCGCGCCGGGTGCCCGTGTGATAAAGGCCGACATGGTCTCGGCAAACTTTTTCTTGCCGATCATCTTCTCGGCGGCGGTCAGGGAAATCGGGGTACGGGTGTACAGCATGGCCTCGTCGATGCCGTCGCGCGCCATCTGCTGGAACGCGGCGTCCTGATCGGTCCATTTGCGGGTGCTGCGGCCCTGCACCAGCTTCCAGCCGGGCAGGCTGCGGCCCTCCATCAGGGCCTGCTGCGCGTACTCTTCCAGATCGCGGGCGTAGGCGGCCAGCCCTTCCAGCTTTTGCAGCCAGTCGCCCAGCTCTTCGTCGGAGAGTGTAGCGGGCTCAGGATACGGCTCAAACCCGGCCAGCGGGCCGTACTTGTCCTTCCATGCCCGGCAGGCAGGGTGCGCCTTGCAGAAGCGGCAGTGCTCGCCGGTGACAAACTCACCCTCGCCCCGCCACGCCATCTCAGCAGCGGGCTGCAAGACCTCCCGCGCCCAGGTGAGCAGGTCGGCCAGCGGCAGTTCCCACGTCTGGGGCTCTTCCTGCATCCGGGGCTGTACGATGCTTATCCGCACGGTGTCGATGTCGTCGATGCCCTCAAAAAGGGCGTAGGCACCGAGGGCGTAGTACATCAGCTGGGGGTTGCGCTCCGGGTTGACCGGCACGCCCTGGCCGTACTTGAAGTCGATGATGTGCAGCAGCCCGCCGCCGATCATCAGGCAGTCGCAGGTGCCGAAGCCCTGCGGCACCCACCGGCTCACGTCCACTTCCTGCTCGATGAATACCCCGGGGTGGCAGGGGAAGCCGACCCAGAGGTCATGAATGAAGCTGACGTACTGGTTCGCGGCTTTGAGCATCTCGGGCGTAACTGTCCCCTCGCCGCCGTACCAGTCGTACATCGGGTCAAAGGGTTTGCCCGCTTCCCAGCCGGTGAGGTTGTGCCGGAGAGTGTACTCGCACAGCTCGTGCGCCCGGGTACCCTCTGCGGCGTATTTGGTCTCTTCGTCCGGCAGGTTTGCGGTGGCCTGAGCACTGGGCGTGCAGGCGATCCACCGGGCTGCGCTGGATGCGCCCAGCAGGGCGTGCTTAACCGGCGGCATTGCTGTCCACCTCTTTGCTCAGGTTCACCAGCTGCTCCCACACGTCAGTGTAGCTGGCAGGCGGCAGCTTGGAGATGGAAGCAGCGCCGGTGCTCTTGATGATCTGCTGCACCTCTGCCCGCTTGCCGTGCACGATCAGGCTGCGGGCCAGATCACGGATCTTGTCCAGCGTGGCAGGGTCTGGCTCCGGGGTGGAACCAGATGTACCGGCGGTAGTGGGGGATTCGGCTGAGGAGGTCGTAGGGTTTGCGCCGGCAGGATCAGAGACGTCCTGTTCGGCGTCCTTCTTGGATGCAGAAGCCGAGGTGTCGGCCGCAGTAGGGTTTGCTGCATTCTCCGCAGCGCCCGCAGCGGGCTTCTGTGCGGTCTTTTTGGCTTTGGCAGATGCCGGGGCCTTGGGCTTGTCCGGCTGCGCTACAGGCTCGCTCTGGGCTTGCTCCAGTGGGGAGGTGTTCAGCTGCTGCAATGCGGTCAGCAGTTCTTCCGGCGTTTCGCCGTGGATGTGAAGGTCAAAAGTCATAGGTCAGTCCTCCTGTTCGAAGTTGGTGTCAGGATTGAGCTCCTCGAGAGCCTCCTCCGGGAGAAGCTCCAGCCATGAGGTATCAAGGATTCTTGCAATCCTTCGGAGGCTGCTCAGCTTCGGTTCTCTGTGGCAGCCCTCCCATTGCGCTACGTTCTGATAGCTGATACCAAGTTCAGCGGCCAGCTCTGCTTGTGTCAGTCCTGCACGTTCACGTGCGGCCCGGATTTTCGGCCCGGAGCTACCGGATATTTGTTTTACCGGAATCATGTGCTCCCGACGGATTGGCGGCGGTGCAAGGGTATATTCTTGGGCGAGATCAGCCATGAGAGCGGCGCAGGCGCTGAGCAGGGTAGGACGGTCCATGTCGGTGAGAACTTCGGGCTTCCCATTTGACGGAAACTGAATACAAATGTAGGGACCAGTGAGTTTCATAGTGCATACTCCTTTTTGAACTTTCGTTCGTTGATTTCTTCAATCACATAATCGTATTTTTGCTGCTTGCCGTAGCGGCTCCGGCTGACGCTGCTGTAGAGGCTTTCCAGAGTCAGCCCCAAAGCTTTCGCTACCTCCGGTGCCGGGCCGCAGGCTACAAGTTCGTCCGTTTCGTGGAGGTAGACTGTGTACCATTTCATCGGTGGTCATGCATCCCGGCGGCTGCTGCGCTCGGGCAGGGCAGGGTATTCAGGGTTGCGGGCATGGGTGCGTCTGATCCTGCCGTAGCGGCTCTGACGGCGCTTCTGGGCGTCCTCAAGCGCGAAGCTCAGACGGCCCAGCACGATCGCCGTCAGGATCAGCACCATCGCGGTGACGAACTCGCCGTCCGTGATGGGCTGGCCCACCTGGGCCCCGCCCTCGATCCCGAGGGCGTAGATCAGGCCGACGCCGAAGCAGGCGGCAGCGGCCAGCTGCAAAAGTCCGGGTTTGATCTTCATTTGTGGTTCCTCCTCAGTAAAGTTTGAACTCCTGATCCAGCAGAGTGTCCAGCCGGATCGTCTTGCCCCGGCCCTGACCGCTCCACCCGTCCGGGTACTGCCGGGTGACCCGCTTGGGCGTGGTGCCCATCTGGGCAGCGGCCTGCGTGACGGTCAGCCGGATACTGCCGGTGGCGGAGTAGATGGCGCGGTATGCGTCGTGCCAGGCTTCTGGGCGTTTCATGATGGGTCACTCCTTCTTGGGGCCGATCAGCATCAGACGGAAGGCTTCGCGGCCCTTGGGCGTGACCATCGTCTGGGTGCCGGAAATGCGCTTGCCGTTCTTGTCGTACTCCCGGAGCTGGAACAGCCCGTCGTTCATCGCGGGGTCGGGCACCAGTTTGCCGCAGCGGTCGCGGTACAGGTACTTGCGCTCGATCAGCCAGCGGGTGAAGGTCTGACGCGGGATGCGCAGCCCGTCTGCGGTCTCCTGCAGGCCGGTCAGCTGGTTCGCGGCCACCTGCCGGTCGAAGTAATCCGCTTTCGGCTGCATGGCCTGATTGGCTGCGCTCAGCTTCGCGTTCTCTGCGGTGAGCTGGGCGTTCTTCTCGCGTTCGGCCTTGATCTGCTGTGCCAGCTGGATCACTGTGTCCGGGTTCAGGATCGCTTCCCGCAGGGCTGCGGGCGTCATGTAGTGCCCGCTCCTGCGGATGCTGGGCAGCACCTCGCTGGTGACCCAGTCGGTGAACTTCTCAGCGGTGGGGAGCTTCGAGCTGAACACCAGCCGGTAAAGGTCGGACTCCGGGATGAAGCTCATCTCGATGGTCTTATCCGG
>CAVKKE010000008.1:26650-33143 GCA_963656875.1 Barnesiella intestinihominis
AAAAAGCCCACCATCCCTCCGGGCTTCATGCCGCTGCCGAAGATGAAGAAAGTTCCGCTGATCGGTGCCATCGCCTGCGGCGACCCCATCACGGCCATCCAGAACCGCGAGGGCGATGTGAACGCCCCGGTGGATATGCGCTGCGACTTCGCGTTGAAGTGCCAGGGCGAGAGCATGATCGGTGCGGGCATCCACGACGGGGACGTGGTCTATATCCGCATCCAGCCCGAAGTAGAGAACGGCGAGATCGCCGCAGTGCGAATAGGGGAGGAAGCTACACTCAAGCGTGTGTACCTGCACAGCGACTACATCGAGCTGCGGCCCGAAAACCCCGCCTTTGAATCGATCATCCGACGACGGGAGGACATGAACGACGTGCAGATCGAGGGGAAGGCCGTCGGCTGGATGCACTGGGTCGGCTGACCGCCCGCCTGCATACCTGTAACTTTGACTACAGAAATTCCTATAAACCCTACGCGTGCGGGCATCAAGCGCGTTCTCGCGTGTGTATATTCTTCTTTTCTTCTGTTCAGGGTCAGGATAAGAGCTTGAGTATGTTTCAGTATGTTAGGCCCGAAAACCCGCATGAACACTCACTTTTTCGTGACTACAAAGTTTGTATGCCACAAAATGTTGCATTCGACTGGAATTTTGTTGCCGCCATATGCCGACGTTGCGCAGGTTTGCATGTGGGGCGTAAACGGATTCTAGGTTGAATTTGTCCTACATTTTGAGTATAATAAAGTAAAAAGAAGGAGGCTTGACGATATGAACATTAACACTGATACCATTGTCCCCATCTCTGTTGCAAACCAGAATTTTTCCAAAGTTGCCCGGCTGGTGGATCAGTACGGCAGCGCGGTCATCATGAAGAATAACGCCCCGCGTTATATCATCTATGAGTTTCCGCAGGCTGATGCGGTACAGACCGCTTCGGATGATGATGTGCTGGCGTCCTCTCAGAAATTGCTGACCCGTAACAAGCATGTGTACGAGGAACTGGCAAAATGAAGATTCTGAACAAACGGCAAGTCCTGCTGCTGCATTCCGCGTTGATCGCCCAGTCCGGCGGGCTGGATGGCGTCCGGGATGAGGGGCTTCTGGATTCGGCGCTGAACGCACCGTTCCAGACCTTTGCGGAGCAGGATCTGTACCCGACCGTGCTCGAAAAGGCTGCCCGCCTTGGCTATGGGCTGATCTGCAATCACCCGTTTTTGGATGGGAATAAGCGAATCGGTACTCACGCGATGCTGGTTTTTCTGGATATCAACCAGTTTTCGTTGAGCTACACGGACGATGATCTGATTGAAGTGATCCTGCAAGTGGCCGCCGGCGAGGTGGACTACGCCGGGCTGCTTGGCTGGCTGAAAGCGCATTTGGAATAAACAAAAACGCCCCCGGTGCTGGAACACCGAGAGCGTTTGGAATAGACCAGCTCGCCTGGAAGCGCTGCTGCCCTATACAGGATTGCGAAGCCCTGTATTTGGTATTGTAGCACCTCCGGGCAGGCTTGTCAAAGTGTACCCTTATGGAGGTGTTATTTTATGGCTGGAAAGAAAAAGCCTGCAAAGCGCCCGGATGGCCGGGTCAGTATCCACCGGTCGGCGGGTCTGCCGAAAGCCCGGGTCTTTTATGGCAAGACCAAAGCTGAAGCGGAGCGCAAGTACCAGAGCGCCGTGTTGGCGTACAAAATGGAATGCGAAGCGCCGAAAGTGAACCGCTACACGTTCAGAGTGGTGTCGGTGGCGTATGAAGAGTATATCAAAAGCGATGCCTCGCCCATCCGGCGCGGCACGGTGCACGCCTACCACAAGAACTTCGAGCCGATGCGGGCGTACTTTGGTGACACCCCGATGCGGGAGATCGACGCGCAGGCGGTGCGCGGGTATCTGGAACACCTGAAACACGAGGGCAAGAGCAAGCACTCGGTCAAGAATGCAAAGAGCGTGCTCTCCTGCATCTTTACTTACTGGTGCGCGGAGTACCACGGCACCTGTAACCCTGTGCCGCTGGTGAAGCTGCCCTCCGGGCTGCGTGAAGGCAGCAGGGAAGAGCCCCCCAAGGAGCAGCGTGACCTCATCAACGCCCACCCGGAGGGCTGCGGCTTCTGGGCCTGGCTGTTTGAGTACAGCGGCCTGCGTCTGGGTGAAGCTAACGGCCTGCAGTGGAAGGACGTTGACCTGGATGCCGGGACGATCACGCCGGTGCAGGCCATGCCCTGGGATCGCAATCAGCCCTATAAGGAGCTGCTGAAAACGAAGAACGCCTACCGCAGCGTCCCGATTCTGAGCCCACTGCGTCCGCTGCTGGAAGCGGGAAAAGCTGCCCACCGCCCGGAGGATTATGTCCTGTCCGGTACGGATAAGCCCTTGACCCAAAATCAATACGCGCACCGCTGGATGCTGTACTGCAGGAGCCTGGGGCTGTGCGATAGCTACACCCGTCAAGCAGTGATCCCGGCGTACCATGGACGCCCTGCGCGAACTGTAGAGCGGGTCGTGTACCGCCCGCTGGTGACGGCGCATCAGTTCCGGCATCTCTTTGCCACGAACCTGTTCTACGCGGGGGTCCCTGATCTGGTGGCGCAGCAGCTTCTGGGCCACGCGGACATCATGACCACCCGGCGTATCTACCAGCATCTGCGGGATGGCGAGAGCCAGAAGTACACCGCCCAGCTGGACGCCTATGTGAGCGGCCGGACTTGACTGCGGACGGGCGCATGTAGTATAATTGTAGTGCAAACCTGAAAACAAGCGATGATGCGTTGATTGACGACCCTTCGAGTCCCCTCCCTCGCACCAGGAACAGCAGACTGAGCATTCGGTTTGCTGTTTTTTTTTCGGAAATTTTTGCGGAAGGCCCGGTGAAACAATGAAAAATGAACGAATGGACAGCAAAAACGAGCTTCCGGAGCAGAACGCCTTCCGTGACACGCCGGGCCTGCGGGAGTGTGTGGACAGCCTGAGCCAGAACGAAGACGGCTGCTATACGGTGTCCTCACTGGCCCAGCTTGGCACGGTCCTGCGGAAGCTGCAGGAAGAAAAAGCGCGTCAGATTGACGAAGAAAAACACGGCAAATAACAAAAACCGCACGGTGCAGCCGAGAAACTGCGTCGTGCGGTTTTCTGTTTATGCGGGTAGTGGGGGTCGAACCCACACGCCTTGCGGCACAGGAACCTAAATCCTGCGCGTCTGCCAATTCCACCATACCCGCAGATGGAACACTCAATATAGTATCAGTTTTGGGCGCAAAAGTCAATCTCTGCGGCCATGATATTTGCGCTCCGGGCTGCGCATACTAGCCTCGACCGAAGTCGGAAAGGGGCTTTTTATGCGCAGATCAAAACTTTTGCGCCGTGCGGGGCTGACGGCGGCGTATTTGCTGGTGGCAGCGGTGGTTTCGCTGGGGTGGCTGTGGCACAGCCTGCCGTCTCAGGTGTCGCTGGAGCCCGGCCAGAGCCTGACCCTGCCGCGCTTTGCGTGGGTGGAGCCGCTGCATCCGCACGGCATCCGCAACGCCGCCAGCACCCGGGCTGTGGGCAGCTATCAGGCGACATTGTCGCTGGGGGGCTGGCTTCCGCTCAAGACGGTGCGGGCGCTGGTGACAGAGCGGCCCACCCTGACCGTCTGCGGCACGCCTTTCGGGGTGAAGATGTTCTCGGAGGGGGCGCTGGTGGTGGGCTTTTCCGACCTGAACACGGCGGACGGCACGGCAAACCCCGCAAAGCTTGCGGGCCTGCGGCTGGGTGACCGGGTCATCCGCATGGGGGACACCGCCACGGAGACCAACGACGCGGTGAAGGAAGCGCTGGAAGCCGCTGCGGGCGGCACGGTGGAGGTGATCTATGTCCGTAATGGAGAGCAGCGCCAGACCCTTCTGACCCCGGTGTGGGACGCTGCAGCGGGGCAGTGGCGTGCCGGCATGTGGGTGCGGGATTCCTCGGCGGGCGTCGGCACCATGACCTTCGTGGACGAAGAAAACGGCGTCTTTGCCGGGCTGGGACACCCCATCAGCGACAGCGACACCGGCGAAAGCGTGGCCCTGCGCAGCGGCGAGATCGTGCCCTGCCAGATCATCGGCTGCACCAGCGGCACAGTGGGCAGCCCCGGCGAGCTGAAAGGGCGCTTCCTGAGCACCCACGCCCTCGGCACCATCTGCATCAATGGAGAAAACGGTGTCTACGGCACCACCCGCGCCGCCTTTGCGGGCCAGCCGATGGAGATGGCCTTTGCGCAGGAGGTGATGCCGGGCGAGGCGGAGATCTGGACGACCGTTTCCGGTGAGACGCCGCAGGCCTACCGCATCCGCATCGAGAAGGTCAGCGACGCCAGCCAGACCCGCAACATGATCCTCCGGGTCACGGACCGGCGTCTGCTGAGCCAGACCGGCGGCATCGTGCAGGGAATGAGCGGCAGCCCCATCGTGCAGAACGGGCGGCTGGTGGGCGCGGTGACCCATGTGCTGGTAAATGACCCCACCCGAGGATACGGCATTTTTGCCGAAACGATGCTGCAGCAGACGCAGAAGGTGGAGAAAACAGACCGTGCAGCGTGAGTTCTGGCGGGTAAAAGCGGAAAAATTTGCGTGCTCCGACTTTCTTTGCCAAAATTTACCAATAAAAACCGTTGCATAGATTGGAAAATTATGGTAAAATCCATAGTGTTAAGGGAACTGCACACATTGGAGGAAACAACCATGGACAAAGTGAGATTTTTGATGTCGGATACCGGCGCGCAGATCACGGAGGCCTGCCGCGAGGCGCTGGAACAAAAGGGCGTGGAAGTCACCGTCGTGGAAAAGGACGGCAACAAAGTTCTGCAGAAAATGCTTTCGGTCCATCCGCAGGTAGTGCTGCTGGACGCCTTTATGCCGGGGCTGGACGCTCTCGCTGTGAAGCAGCGCTACAATGCGGCCGGAGAACGGCACACGTCCTTTTTCGTCACCGGAGCGTTCCAGAGCGAAGAAATGGTGCAGGAATTGCTGGACGAAGGATTTGCCTATTATTTTGTCAAGCCATTTGACGAAAATGTGCTGGCGTCCCGGGTGCTCAAGGTGGCGCTGGGGCAGGAAAAGCGCATCCTCCACACCAGCGTGGACAGCGACGAGCTGACCGTCACCGAGATCCTGCATCAGATCGGCGTGCCTGCCCACATCAAAGGCTATCAGTTCCTGCGGGACGCCATCCTGCTCACCATGAACGAGCCGGATTACATCAACGCGGTGACTAAGCGCCTCTACCCGGAAATCGCCAAG
Source organism: Barnesiella intestinihominis (assembly GCA_963656875.1). Classification (GTDB taxonomy): domain Bacteria; phylum Bacillota; class Clostridia; order Oscillospirales; family Ruminococcaceae; genus Faecalibacterium. The sequence continues at coordinate 31,905 of CAVKKE010000008.1, forward strand.
CGCAATGCCACCACCGCCAGCCGCGTGGAGCGCGCCATCCGCCATGCCATTGAGGTGGCATGGGACAGGGGAGACGTGGACATCCTGAACCGCTACTTCGGATACACCATCCACAACCTCAGAGGAAAGCCCACCAACAGCGAATTCATTGCGATGATAGCTGACAAGATGCGGCTGGATAAGCGGCAGAGGGTAGGGTGAAAATATTTCTTGTGTAGGTGATATTTTCAGGAACAAATTGGATTTGCTGGGAATTTGGCTTTGGTTTATCGCTATAAAAAATATGGGATTATGCGCCCATAGCGATAAATAAGTTGAATGAAAAGCGATAAATCTCCTGTATTTATTGGGTGTAACATCCAATGAGTACAGGAGGTTTTTGTTTTATGTTCGTACGAGATGTTGAGATGTTCATTGAATACTGTGGGTTGAAAGGACTGAGTACGAAAACCATCAACAGCTACGAGCAGACACTTCGGCTCTTCATGCAGTACATGGATGAGCAGGGGATTCTACAGACTGAGAAAATTACCCATCTTGCGATACAGGGCTATATAAAGAGCATCAAAGAGCGCGGAAAGTATACTGTCACTACAAATCCAAACAGCGGGAACTATCAGGAACGGCGGATGGATTTCGGGAAGAAAGTGTCGGCATGACTTCCATTGTCCAAACGTGTATCATTTTCAATGATAGGAAGTCGGAATTTGATGGATTTGAGCCACTGACCATTGGGCTGACGCTCCGGGTAAATCTGAATTTCAGAGATCAGGTGTTCCATCAGCTTCTTGCGTTCGACTGGGGGCATGACATTATAGAGCTTCTCAAAGCAGGTGAGAACTTTGTAAATGTTATCACCTGTAATTTTGTCTGCTTCGATGGCTTGCTTCTTGGCACGGGCTTCCATCAGGTTGTTTTCGGCTTCTTCGATTTTATCGTACATCTTATAAAGTCGCTCGTCAAGGTCGGATTTTCGCATGATATAGTGGCGGTCATCCGGGTCAAGGGCATCGATTTCCTCCATGATCTTGGATTTTACGGAGTAATATTGGCGTAGCTGTTTTTCAGCGGCTGCAATTTCTTGTTCAATGGCAGTCGTGTCTACTTTGCTATTGATCTTTTCCTGCATCATGGCGGCGAATTTTTGATTACTGACCAGCTTGATGTGATATGTACCCCTAATAATTCAAATCAAGAGTTGAGGTAGAACAAAGCAAGAGCTAAAGAAGAAAAGATATG
>CAVKKE010000009.1:0-26794 GCA_963656875.1 Barnesiella intestinihominis
CCTCGTAGCCTGCACCGGGCATCAGAACCATGGCCTTGCCCGGCAGGGTGCAGCCACCGCCTGCCATATAGGCGTAGATCTCGCACTTGTCGCTGTTCGGGATGATATCCCACCAGACGGTGGGGGTGCCCTTGCCCACGTTCAGGCCGGTGTTGAACTCATCGAAAGTTTCAACACTGTTGTGGCGCAGGGGCGCTTCGAAAGTAGACTTGACCACAGCCTCCTTCAGCAGGCCCTCCACTTCACCGATGAGCGGGAAATCCACGCCGCACTTCACCCAGAACTGCAGCACACCGGTGTCCTGACAGCTGGGGCGGTTCAGTTCCTTGGCCAGCTTCTGGTTGCGCTTCATGGTCTCGTAGATGACCTTGGACAGAGGAGCGTCCTCCTGTGCACCCAGTTCATCCAGCTTCTTGATGATGTCATCCGGCAGCACCTTGGCGATATGGCTCACAAAGTTGGCCATGTAGGTCGTCATCTGCTGCACCTGTTCTTGCTTGTTCATTCCAATGCCTCCTTAAACAGATGGTGAAAAAGTTGGTACTTATTTGTTTGCTTTTATCTTCAGGCACCCGGCAGGCGGGTGCAGAATGCAGGATCAGGTGAAGGGATAGAGGGTCGGCAGGAAAAACACCGACACGACAATAAGGATCAGCGCCAGCGGCGTGCCGCACTTGAGGTAATCCTTCAGGGTGTAGCCGCCCGGCTCGATGATCATGATCTGGCAGGGTGCCGCCATGGGAGTCATGATGGACACACAGCTGGCGGTGATCACGCCGATGACCGCGGCGCGGGGATCAACGCCCATGCGGATGCAGGCAGATGTGACCAGCGGGATGAAGATGGTCAGGGTGGCCAGATTGGACATGACCTGCGTCAGGATGAATGGCACCAGGAAGAACACCAGCATGATGAGGTAAGGGTTGCGGGTGTCGCCCAGAAGACTGATCATCCAGTCTGCCACCACATCACCGGCACCGGTGGTCTGAATGGCGTCCGACAAAGCCAGCACACCGGCAAACAGGAAAATTGTGGGCTGGTGGATGGAGTTGAGCGCTTCCTTTTCGGTCAGCACCCCGGTGAGCACCAGAGCGGCGGCTCCGATGCAGGACGTGAGATACATCTTGATGCCGATAACATTTTCCAGCAGCATCAGGATGATCGTCGCCAGAACGATGACCACGGCCAGCTTGCGCTTGAAGGGGCTGAGCTTGTTTTCCTCTGCGTCATTGCCGCCGGAATCCCGGAACTGCTCATTGGGGTGGTCGGGCATCAGCTTGTAGCTGAAGAAGGTCATGTACAGGATAGCGATGGTCAGCATGGGGATGCGGGCCACGGTAAAGTCCCATACATGGAGCGGAGTGGGCGCGCCTGCTTTCATCATGACATCGTTCCACGCCATGTTGGAAGCACCCTGCCCAAGAAAGGTCATCTGGGTAGCGATGTTGGCGCAGGCCATGGCCGGGTACAGCAGCTTGCTGCGGCTCACACCGATGTCATTTGCAATGCCCACCAGAAGCGGGATCATGATGGCTGCGGTGGCAGTGGCGCTGGTGATGGCCCCCAGAAAGGCCGCCGCCACGCAGGACAGGAAGATCAGCATACGCTGATTGTCCTTGTAGCGGATGACCAGGCTCTGGGCCTTGTCGATGAGGGGCGTTTTGGTCAGGCCTGCACCAATGACGAACATGGCCACGAACATGACCACGTTCGTGTTGATAAAGCCGCCAAAAGCTTCGGCCGGGGTCTTCACGCCTGTGAGGATCAGGGCCAGGATGATGCCGGTTGAGATGACCGAGAACGGGATCTTGCCGGACACAAAGGCGATGATCGTCACAAGCAGGATGACCAGTGTGATTTCCAATGGGCTCATTTTGGTTTTCCTCCTGTGTATTTCTTCCGCTCTGTTGACATCAAAGCGGTGGTACCGGATTTTTATATTTGATATTGTATCCATTTTAGAAAATGAAAACAAACTCATTGGAAAGGAAATAGATGCACTTATCAATTTTTTCCGAGCATTTTGACTTCCAAGCCGACATTCTTGTCAGCAGGTTCGAAAGAACTGCATGGGACATTTCAATCTTGAATTTAATCTTTGATAATGTATCCATTTGACGATGCAAGAATACACCCGAAACTCCTGTTTGTCAAGAGGTTTGTTACGCTTTTGTCGAAAAATATAATTTTCCGAGGGATTTTTGTGCAAGGCATACAGGGGCAAAAAACGCGGGCAGAACCTTCTCTGCCCACGTTCACCTGCTTATAGATAATAAGTCAATGCATCGTCCATACTGCGGTAGATGTGCTTTTCCATCTCTGTCCGGGCCCCCAGCGCATCCCGTGCTTCCAACGCCGCAAAGATCAGCTTATGCTCTCGCTGAGAGTTGAGAGCATAGTCCATCTCGGTCATTTCCACGCCGATGGACATCCCGTTCCACAGTTCTGACAGCATCTTCTGCATTTTTTCATTGTTTGCCGCGTTCCAGATCTCAAAATGGAAGGATTGATTATAATTCGTATAGTTCCCGCTCTGCCTGTGGGAAAGCGCCTGTTCCGCCGCATCCACGCAGTTTTTGATCTTGGAAAGGTCTGCCCCGTTCTGGCAGCAGAGCATACAGGCGGCACCTTCCAGTGCGGCGCGCAGCTGGTAATGCTCCCGGATGGTCTTTTCCGTTACGCCCAGCACCACGGCGCACTTGTTCTGTTTGACTTCCAGCAGGCCGTCCCGGGCCAGGATCTGAAACGCTTCCCGTACCGGCGTCACCGAAACGCCAAGCTGCTGCGCCGTGCTTTCCAGCGTCAGCTCCGTCCCCTCTGGAATATTTTTCGAGATGATCGCTTCCCGCAGCGCCGATGCCACCCGTTCACGGGCGGGCAGCAGTTTAATGGGTTTCAGTCCCAGCATATTGACTCCTTATCATTAAAATCAGATACAGCAGTTCTTCTTCATAGGCATTCCACGCATCCAGGACATCCGGCGAACCCTGACGATCCAGCACCAGCAGACGGGGCAGCCTGTCACTCACCGGCTCCATGCGTGCACTGACTGCAAACGCGATATAAGTCTCTTGAATGCTCTCCAAAAGCTTCCTGTGCAATGGATAGGAAAGCGCATTTTTCAGGGTGCGGTGCTGCAGCATCTCACCGCCCGCCAATGCTGCATCCTGCGGCAGAGCGCGCATAGCCTGTCGTTCCAGCTGTGCACCCAGTACCAGAATTTGGCGCAGGGCATCTTCGTTCAGGTCTGCCGCCTTCACATGGTTGTTAGGCAGGCGGACGATCAGCCCCTGATATTCCAGGATCATCAAAGCTTCCCGCACCGGCATCCGGGAAACGCCAAGGCTTTCGGCCAGCTCATTCTGGGTCATTTCGGTGCCCGCCGGGATCTGACCGGACAGAATGGCCTGCTGCAAAGCTTCCACCACGCTGCCGTTTTTCTTCTGGATGCCAATGTACTCCATTGTCTGCTCCTTCGGATGGATTTTAAAATATCGAACATCTACTTAATATTGTATCCATTTTTTCAAAAATTGCAAGTATCCTCTGTTTAAAGTGAACTGCACCCCAGCGGTGAATTTAAGGTCAAGGTAGTCGAAACAATGTGTGCGGAGCATTTAAGCTACCCAGAAGCAGCCAAGCGATTCGGTGTACAAAGCAAGACGCAGGTAGTAAGATGGGAACGTATCTATCTGGAGGAGGAACGCCCAAACAGAAAGCACAAAGAGTATGTCTCGCAATGCCACTTGCTTGGACAATGCTGTTGCCGAAAACCGCTTCGGGCTGCTTAAGACAGAATTGTTCTATTTAGAAAAATTCAATTCTATCGACAACCTTGAAAGGACCATTGTCGAGTATATCGATTACTATATAATAACCACAGAATCAAATTAAAACTAAACGGCCTGAGCCCTGTGCAATACAGGATTCAGACCGTTTAGCTTGCTTAATTCTTATTTTTGTCTACCTTTTGGGGTTCACTTCGCATCTGCGGCAGTGCCTTTTTGCGTTCTGCGACGGAGCGCAGGCTTATTCGTAAAGGTTCAGTTCGCTGCTGATCGAAACGCCGGTGACCTTGCCATTGGCAAAATTGATCTGCAGGTAGGTATACAGGCTCGAATCGATGACATAGGAGGCGCGGCTTCCGTTTTTCTCCTCAGCTGCACCATAACGCTGCTCTGCCAGCTTTGCGGCCTCATCTGCGGACATGTCGCACTCAATGCCTGCAATGGTGTAGCCGCAGCTCTTTCTCAGATCCACGAAGTCGATTTTGGAGCCGTTATAGCTTGCACCCACCGTCAGGCCGCCATCCGTGTACTCTTCTCCATCGGTGGCACCATCGCTCTTCAGCTCCGGGCGCGATGCCAGGAAGCTGTGCAGGTCCGTACCCACATAGTCCGCCAGGTCGAGCTTTGCGGCGGCAGCTGCCGTGCTGGTGTCGCTGCTCAGGTCCGGCATTTCAAAGGTCGTCTCCGGCTCCAGGTCATCGAGCTGCACAAAATGCTCACTATGGACGATCTCAGTGATCTGATGGTTTTTGATAGTGATGAGCAGATCCTGGCACATCCACCAGTCATTACCGTTTGCAGCCAGCACCTTTTTCACGTTTTCGATACCCTTCACGGTGATCTGGCTCCCGCCGTAGGGTGTCACCTTGAGCACAATGTCATTGGCCATGGTCTCAGTGGCATTGCCGATGGGGCGGTAATCTTTCTGGTCAGAGATGGGGACGCCGTTCAAATAATCCAGCCCGAGGAAATAATAGTCTCCTTCTTTGATGAGCATCATATCGATCTCGTAGGGCTCGATTGCATAGTCCGCTATCTCCTGCATTTGTCCAGTGACCCAGCGGCCCACAGTGCCTTCCAGTTCACCCACAGCCTCGATGGAAAGCTCAAAAGGGTAATCATCGCTTTCGAAGTAGTTATACTGGCCGGTAAGGGTATCGCCAGGCTGCAGGCTCTCGATTTGTGCTGCGTCGTAGTAGTAGCAGCCCTCCACCTCAAAGCTCAGCTTACTGCCGGAGACAGCCTTATCGCATTCAAATGCCCCGTAATAGGTGCCGTCTGCCAGCGGGCTCTGCACTGATGCCAGCGGCAGGGGCGAAATGGTCTTCGGGCCGCTCTGATCCGTTTCCGTCAGGCCGTTCTCATCACCCAGCGCCGCCAGACCGCTCTGCACGCTTTCCAGCAGGCTGCTTTTGGCCGTGCTATCCTCAGTGCTTTCCAGCAGGCTCAGCGCTGCCTCGTAGTCCTGCCTTGCGCCGTCCAGATCGCCCAGATACCGCAAAGCATCTGCACGACCGGCGTAGGCTTCTGCTTTCTGCATCGGACGGTCTGCCTTGTCCAGCACGGTGCTGTAGTCGGCCTTCGCATCCTCATACTGTTCCAGCCCCAGATAGGCTTCCGCACGGCCCATGTAAGCCACGATACTGTCCGGGTCGAGCTGAATGGCCTCGGTGAATGCAGTCACTGCCTCCGTGTAACTGGACTGGTTCAGATATTTCTGGCCCAGCTGCACCTTTTTCAGCACCTTGGAAGAGCTGGAGCCGCAGGCCGTGAGCAGCAGCAGTGCCAGTGCACACAGCGCCAGCAGCAGGCCGCCCATCCGTTTGTGTTTTTGTGCCATGATTTGATTTCTCCTTTTTCCTGAAATTGCAGGAGCCTGAGCCGACCCCATCGGCTCAGGCTCCCGGATATGCTGATCTTGCACCCGCTGTGCAGACACACAGCAAGGGATGCAACCAAAAAACTGGAAGAGCTACTTTGATTTAAGCCTCTGTGAGTTCTCACAGAGGCTACAGATTACAGGCCCAAGTAGCCGAAGATTCTGCCGATGCCGTAGAAGAAATCACCGACACTGCTGGTGCCAATATCGTAACCGTTGCTCACGGTGTAGGTATAGCCGTCAGAATAGGTGTAGACATTGCCGTTGCGGGAAACGACAGCGCCGTGATCCTTTTCCAGAGTCTTGGACTCAGCGTTCCACAGATTGATATGGCTGTGCTCAAACATATCGCCCAGTGCATAAAAAATCACAGCAACAATGCCGCCGCCTTCCACACAAGACTGCTCGTTCTCGCTCAGTGCCGCATAGTTTGCGGGCATCTGAAGTTTGTTGTTCATCATAAAGCAACACTCCTTTGGTTTTCCGCTCTCTTCCAGTTTTTTGATTGCACCCCTCTCTGCGCATCATGCGCTTTGCTTACAGGCCGATGTCATAAAAGAAATCCGCCACACCGCCAAGGAATCCCCAAAGGCCCTCTTCCGGTTTAGGTTCTACCTGATAGGTAAACCCATCTGCATAGGTGTAAAGATTTCCTCGTCGTCCTATGTCTTCTTGAAGACTCTGGTCTGGCCACTTCCAGTAAGCGTAATAATCCTGTGGCCGAACCATCCTGGCAAGCACTGCAAAAAAGGTAGACGGCCGCATCAGGCACCCGCCCTCAAGGGCAGTGCACTCTGCTTCGCCCAAGCGGGTACAGGATGCCGGAAGCCTGAGTTTTTCGTTCATCGTAAATTCTCACTCTTTCTTCGCATCATGCGCTGTGCTCACAGGCCGATCGAATCCCAGAAGTCACCTACATCGTAGAAGAAATTCGAAAGTGACCAGTTCTTTGTTTTTTCCTTCGGCAGCTTATAGACATAACCATCTGCATAGGTATATGCACCATAGTGAAGTCCAACGATATCACCATGCTCCCGCTGGAGAAAAACAGCATCTCTCTCCTCCGGGGTCAGCCCATAGCTGCACTGGGGCGGCGAAAACATCCGTCCCATCATGTAGCACCATGTGGACGGTCGGATGAAGCATCCGCCCTCAAGAGCGGCGCACTCCGCGCCGTCCAGCCGGGTACAGGATGCCGGAAACCTGAGTTTTTCGTTCATTCGAAAAGCCTCCTTTTCCCGGGTTCTCCGGGTCAGCCTTTGTACCGGGTCAGCGCCACCGAGGTGTTGTCATGCGCTCCGGGAATGGTCAGCGCCGTTTCCACCAGCAGCTTTGCTGCCTGATCCACGTTTTCTGCAGCTTCAAGGATCTGGCCGATCTCATCATCCGACAGGCAGCGGTACAGCCCGTCCGTGCACTGCACCAGAACATCGTCCTTCTGCAGTGCGATAGGCGTCCGGTTGCCGCTGATGAGGGTCAGCTCGGCGATGCCGAGATAGCTCGTCAGCGCCGCACGCTGGGGGTGATGCAGGGCCTCTTCCGAGGTGATGGTGCCTTCCTGCACCATCTGATCCAGATGCACGCCCAGATTGTGGTCAATGTTGAGCTGCGTCATCGTACCCTTGCGGTAAAGATAGATGTGGCTGTCGCCGATGCCGCACCAGTACAGCTCGCCGTTCCGCAAAAACACTGTGGTCAGCGTCGTTCCGGCCTCGATTTTGCGGTTGTCCGCGTCGCGCAGCTCCCGCACCTGCTCGTTCAGCTTCAGGGCTGCACGGCCCATCTCGGTGGGCACCTCATCGCTCCGGGAATGATCCAGCAGATGCCGGGTCATGCCTTCTGCGGCCAGTGCGCTGGCGCGCTCACCGCCGGACAGGCCGCCCATGCCGTCGCACACCACGCACACCGAGCAGAACTCGTTGCTGTCGAAGCGGATGGAATCCTGCTGGTTTTTCCGCGTGCCCACGGAAGTGTAGCTGGCGATCTCTGCCTCGTCCGTCTCCTGATGATCCAGCGGCATAGTCTTGTCCGCTGCATCCTCAAAAGGCACCAGCAGGGTCTGGGTCACATCGTCCATCGCCTCCGGCAGGTCTGCCGGAGCGTCCTTTGCACGCGCGGCATTCCGCTTGAAGAAAGATATCACGTTTCAATCACCACCCTGAACATATACTCCGGCGACAGGACATAGAACACTTCGCCGGGCTTGAGTGTGTAGGATTTTGTTTTTTCCATCGGCGTGCCGTCCGCCAGGAAGGTGCCGAACTTGGACAGATCCCGGACCGTGAAGTCCTTGCGCTTCTCGTTGTAGAAAAGCTCGCAATGGCTGCGGCTGATCCGGTTGTTGGCCGGCATCATGACGTCGCTGGTGGCCAGCCGTCCGATGCGGATCGTGCGGTTGGGCTCGATCAGCCAGCGGCGCCGCGAATAGCAGTTGGCCGTCTTCTTGTAGTCGATGGTCAGTTCCAGATATGCCATCTGGTGCTTCTTGGGGCGGAACAGCGCCGCCAGGCCCTTGGGCTCCGGCATGCTCTGCTCTTCCACCGAGCACAGCTTTTCGGACTCTTCGGGTTCCTCTGCCTTGGGGGCTTCCACCGGCACCGGCTTTTTGATCTTGATCTCGGTCTTCGGCATCAGTGCGCCGAGGTCGATGTCATAATCCTCCGGCCGGATGACTTTCTCCAGTGCATTGAGGAACTCCATGATGTTGCGGTAGCGGTCGTGGTAATCAAACGCCAGCGCATGGTCGATCACGTCCGAAAGCTCCTGCGACACCAGCGGCGACAGGCTGTGCAGCGGCACATAGTTCATGCCCTTGGCCCGGCTGGGCGCATCGATCATCTTGGTGCCGGACACGATGAAGTAGAAGGTAGCCGCCAGTGCATAGAGGTCGGTCCATGGGCCCTGACACGGCTTCAGGGTGTACTGCTCGTAAGGCGCATAGTTGGGCTTGAGGTAGATCTTCTTTTCCCGCTTTGCGCCGCTCTGCCGGAAGGAACGCGCCGCACCGAAGTCAATGAGCTTGATCTCACCGTTTTGGGTGATGAGGATGTTCTCCGGGCTGATGTCGCCGTGGATCATGCCGAAGCGGTGCACCTCAGACAGTGCGCTGCCGATCAGCAGCAGCATCTGAAGCGCCATTTTGAAGTTCTGCGCATCGTTGTGTTCCTTTTTGAACGCACGAAGGTTGCAGCCCTCCAGCAGCTCCATCACAAAATAGGCTGTGCCGTTTTCCTCAAAGAAATCCTGGATGTCCACCACGGAGACATTGCCCCGCAGTTCCTGCAGGGTGCGCGCTTCTTCAATGAAGCGCTGCTTGCCGTCCTCATACTCGAACCGGTCATCCTCACTGGAAAGCATGACCGACCCATTCGGCATTCTGCCCCGGATGAGGTTGGCAGGATAATACTCCTTGATGCAGCAGCGTTTCCCGGTGAGCATATTCTTGGCAAGATAAGTGATGCCGAAGCCGCCCTGGCCCAGGCTGATGCCAAGCAGATATTTCGTGTCCAGAATGGAAAGCGGCGGAAGATGGCCCGGTTCCGCCGGGTGTTCTGCGGGGACATAGCCGCAGCTCTGGCATTTTCCATGCTCCACAGTTTCCTCAAAGCAAACCGGGCAAAGCCTTTCTGCCGGTGATGCCATCTTTTCACCTCATTCCTGAATCTGCAACCATCAGAAGTTGAACTGGAAGATCTCGTTGCCCAAGGTGATGTATGCGCCGTTGGGCACGATCGCGGAGCCGCCGTTGGGCAGCTTCTGGTCGCCCACGAAGGTGCCGTTCTTGGAGCCCAGATCCTGAATGGTGCACACACCGCCGCGGAAGCTGATCTTTGCATGAGCGCGGCTGATGATGGGGTTGGAAACAATGATGTTGGCCTGAGAGCCCTTGCCGATGACCAGCTCTGCGCCCTCCGGGATGGAGAAAGCCTTGCCGGTGTTCATCTGCACGAGGTTTGCAGCAGCCTGCACAGGAGTGGTGACATTGTTGCCGTCAAACAGGCCGGTCTCAGCGTTGCGGTCATCGCCGTTGTCGTCCCAGAAGGGCTCCTCTTCCTCGTTGTTGGAGTGGATGGCGTAGGTCAGGATCACGCCGACGATCTGCAGCACAGCAGCCACGGCCAGCACAATGATCATGACGATGCTCAGGGTCGCCTTGCCACTGGTGACGCCGAAGTTCAGCATCAGTTCGTCCATCTTGCTGCTGTAGCTCAGGAAGTAGAGCAGCAGCGCTTCGGCCACGGCAGCCACAGTGGTCACCAGGCTCAGCACGTTCATGGTGAAGAGTGCCATCACAACGGTGGCGATGATCAGCACCACATACACGGCCAGAAGCACGATGCCCAGAACGTTGCTGGCCTCCTCGCCGGTGTTGACGGTGGTGATATCAGCAGAATAGCTGGTCAGGTAGCCCACGAGAGAGGTGTCGCTTTCCTCCAGCTCGCTCAGGATCCACTTTGCATCGGCGCTGTTGTCATCAACGTCCTGCACTTCGCTGCTGATAGAGGGCTGCAGATCCGGGTCCTCGCTCTTTTCCGCGGGGCCGACACCGAATGCCGGCACGAACAGAGCTGCGATCAGAGCCACAGCTGCGATCCAGGCAAAAATGGCGCCCAGCTTCCGGCCCTTGGAAGCTTCGCCGAAGAATGTTGCGAATTTTTCTTTGTTTTCCATGAGAGATTACTCCTTCTGTGACAATTGTGATCGCCGGAGCGGGAATTGCAGTCCGTCAGGCTTTCCGGCCCGACAGGCCGCTGTGCTCCAGCAAGATGTCCTTTGTGATGTTCAGGCTTCCCTTCTCCGCGGCCGGAGACGGCTTGCGCAGGAATGAGAAGATGCTCTTTTCCTCCTGCGTGCTGATCAGGATCCCAGTGATGTTGTCGGTCTCCCTGCGGCTCTTGCACAGCTCAGTGGCTTCTTCCAGCGCGTGCTGCAGCTTCTTTTCCCGGAAGGAATAGCGGCAGAACTTCTGGATCTCACTGTCTGTGATGCGGCGGCGGAAGCCGTCGCAGCAGACCAGAAACATCTGCCGTGGCTCGATGTCGCCGTAAAGGTAGTCCGGCCGCACCTCACTGCCCGCGCCCACACACTGCAGCAGCAGGTTCTGGCGGGGGTCCTTCTGGGCCTGCTTCGGGGTGAGTTTGCCTTCGTTGAGCTCTTTCTGCACGATGGTCTGGTCTTCTGTCAGCTGCGTGATGGTGTCGGTGATCGCATAGGTGCGGCAGTCGCCCACATGGCAGATGTAATATTTGCCGTTCATCAGCAGCAGCGCTTCCACGGTGGTCCCGCTGCGGAAGCCCGCGGCTTCCGAGGCTCGCTTGAGCTCTTCATGCAGCAACTGGATCAGCTGCTCCCAGTCGTTGAACAGCGCCGCCATGGGGATCTGCTGGCTGCAGAGCTCCATGATCTGGCTGCGGAACCAGTCCTGAAAGGCCTTGACGACCTCTGCGCTGATCCGCTCGCCCATCTTCAGGCCTCCGACACCGTCGCAGAGCACTGCGAGCACGATCTCGCCGCCCTGCGGCGGGACCGCGTGCATGAGGAGAAGCGAATCCTGATTGGTTTCTTTGCGTATTCCGATGTCGGAATAACAGGCTGAACAGAATTCCATGCGTTTTCTCCTGTGCTCAGCGGTATTCCCGCTCGATCTCGAGAAGGACCGTCTTTTTTCTCTTGTGCAGCAGCAGCCCGCCGATCACTGCCAGCAGCACGGACGCCACGATCAGACAGACACCGACCACCAGAATGATTTGTCCTGTTGTCATTTCGTTTCCTCCTTTTACTGCCAGTAATTCAGCGACATCCGGGTCAGCTCGTCCATCTGCGGGTCATAGGTGCCCGCAGCCTGAGCGTCCCGGTAAAGCTCCACTGCCTGTGCATAATACTCCAGCGTTTTCGTGTAGAACTCAACATGGTTCTGAGTGTCGATCTCGCCCTGCACGAATGCCAGCCATTTGTAAACGCGGTAATCCTTGGGGTAATCCGCTTCCAGCGCCTGCAGCTCAGCCAGCGCGCTCTGGAAATCCCGCAGCTGATACTGCAGCATGGCAATGTTCAGCCGGACTTCCAGCGTGGTGTTGCCGCTACTCTGCAGCTTCTGGTAGGTCTCCAGCGCTTTCTTCTGATAAGAAGTGTCGCCGGTCTTTTCTGCCTGACGGCTGTAAGCCGAGGCCAGCTGCCCGGCCAGCGCATTGTAATAGCCTTCCGGCAGGCGGCCGATGCCCTGGTTCAGCAGCTCGATCTCCTCCGAGATGGCGTCGCCGCCCATCTCCTCGCAGATGTCTGCAGCCAGACGGTAAGCCCGGACCAGCAGGTCATTGTCGCTGCCGGCGTCGATGGCGGCGCGGGCAGCTTCCAGCGCACCGCTCAGGTCGCCCTGCTTGCGCAGCAGCTCTGCCTGAACGATCTGGTAATCGCCGCCCTGCTCGGCCTGCGGGATGGCCTGCTTCATCTGTTCCAGAGTTGCCTGCGCACTGGAGAAGTCGCCCAGCTGGATCTGGGCCGTTGCAATGCCCTGATAGTAGCTGGAAACATTCGGCGCGTAGTCCAGAGCCTTCTGGTACATGCTCACGGCCTTTTCATAGTCGCCCAGCGCATAGTAGCTCTCGGCGGCAGTGTTGTAAAGGTTTGCGACGCTCTGCTTGCTGTAATACTTCAGCGCACGGGACTGCGTGGTCTCCACCGCGTCGATGCACTCCTGATAGCGGCCCTGCCGGTACAGCAGCACCGCCTGCTCCACATAGGCTTCCAGCTGGTCGTCATAAATGGCGATGGCCTTCTGAAGGTCCTGCTCAGCTTCGTCAAAGCGCATTTCTTCGCCTGCGGTGCGGCCCTTGCGCACCAGCGCGTCGTAAGATGCATACCGCTCCACACCGATGCGCTGCACGCCCATCACGATCATCACTGCGCCGGCGATGGCCAGCAGCACCGAGATCACCGCAATGGTCTTCTGGGTGCGGACGACCGCCTTATAGCGTCCGTCGATGGCGTGGATGTCCTGCAGAGCCCGCAGCATCTCCTGCGCGTCGCAGAAGCGCTCTTCCTGCCGCTTTTTCATCGCGCGGGCGATAATGGACACGAAGCTCCGGCTGAACTTGAGCTTGTAGCTCGTGATGGGCCGCACTTCCTTCAGCGAGTGGCCGGGCTGCTGGCCGGTGATGGCGTAATAAAGCGTGGCACCGATGCCGTAAACGTCCGTCCGTTTGCTGATGGAGCCGTAGCCGCCCGCGCCCGTTGCCTGCGCAGCCGTGACCGAATAGTTCGCGCTGCTGCCGCCCGAATGGGTGTTCTGGTAGGCTTCCGCACTGCCATAGCCCCGCAGCGGCATGGTGGCGTCCAGCGGGACAGTCTCTGCCGAAGAAGCAAAGGCGGTGTCCAGCGGGCGGGTGTACTGCTCCGGTGCTGCATAGCCTGGTGTTGCGCCGATGGCAATGGCACCCTTGGAGAAGACCAGCGAGGTGTTGAAGTCGATCACGCAGATGTCTCCTGCCGGCGTGATCATGATGTTGCTGGGTTTGATGTCGCAGTGCAGGATGGGCGGAATCTGCGCGTGGAGGTATGCGATGACCTCGCACAGCTGGCACGCCCAGCGGTAGGCCAGCTTCTGGTTTGCCGGGCCGTGCCGCTTCACATAATCCTGCATGTTCTCGCCCGGGATCATATCCATGATGGTGTAGACATAGCCGCTGGGGCTCTCGATCACATCATAGATGCGGGGGAGATATTTGTGCTTGAGGGTCTTCAGGATGTTTGCTTCCGCACGCTCATCCATCCGGCCCTTGAACTTCTGCTTGACCCGCTTGATGACCACATCCACATCCAGGCTGTCCTTGTGGGCACTGTAAAGGGTGCCCATGCCGCCTTCGCCCAGAGGGCAGATGTTGCTGTAGCCGCTGCCGAGGTCTGCAGCCCACTGGTTGATATCACTGTAATTCATGCCCACGATCCTCCGCACATGTTCTCAGAAAGAAAAGTTGGGGTCAAGCTCCTGCATATCCTTTTCCACCTGAGCCCAGTCGACGTCGTCGCTGCCGCCGTCCTGCGCCTGAGCCGGTGCAGTGGCAGTGCTGCTGGAAGCCGGAGCCGTGGGGGCCGTGCCTGCAGCGCTCAGGCCCTTGCGCAGGGCCTCCTGCGCCATGGAATTGGCAACGCTGGCAGCCTCACCGGTCAGGCCGCTCTTTTCCACGGCCTTGCTGGCGGCGTTGTCCGCTGCCTTTCCGGCGATCTCGCCCGTGACGGTCTTGGCATCCTCGCCGGGGGCGATGTCCACCTTCACCGTGGTCTTGCCGCCCTTTCCGCTGCCGTCGTCCAGCTGCAGCGTCAGGGTGCAGGTGCCGTCAGAGTTGGTCTCCACAGCTGTGTTGATGGTGTCCAGGCTGATGCCGTTTTCCTCTGCGTCTGCCAGCATGGCGTTGAGCTTATCCTCATCGCCCGTGCCCGCATAGTGGGCACACAGCAGTGCATAGGGGTCTGCATTGTCCGGCTCAGCGGCCAGCCATGCGCTGCCAACGTCCTCTGCGAAAATGGAATTCACGTCGTCCCAATACTGATCCGAAAGCATCCGGAACGGGTCGCTGCCGCCGCCATTTTCATACACTAGCTTGGCGTCATCCAGGAACTGCGGCAGGAAATCTGCGTCGTCCTTGAACTCTTCCTGTGCCTGATTGAAAATGTCCTTGGCCTCTTCCGTCTTGCCCAGCGCTGCATAGGCAGCGTACAGGCCGGCGTAAGCCTCCTTGTTTTTCGGGTCGTGCTCAATGATGTCGATGTACTGCAGGATCGCGTTCTCGTAATCCAGCGAGACCAGATAGTTCGTGCCGAGATCCAGCACCTTGGTCAGCGAAAAGATCGAGGATGCCTCGGAGTCGGCCTCCACCGACAGCGTGGACATCGAACTTCTCGGGCTGCATCCGGTCAGGATCGATGCGGCCAGAAACACTGCAATTGCTGCAGCTGCTTTTACTTTTTTCATGTTTACTCCAAAGACCTGTGGAAGTTCATCCACCAGAATTTCTTTATAACAGCTGAAACTTGTTGGCCCCGTCAGCCAGCGTCATCACCGTTCCCGCCGCCGCGTAGGTCGGCTGGCCTGTCCGGATGCGTTTTCCGTTGAGGAGCACGCCGTTGCTGGAACGGTCTGTGATGGTGTAACCGGTCAGCCTGCCGTTGTACTGCACGATGCAGTGCAGGCGGCTGATCTTTTTGCCCGTCACGATCACCGACGCGTTGGCGGCGCTCCGCCCGATGGTGATGATCTGCCCGGGCTCCAGCACGATCTTCGTGCCGGAAAGACTGCCCGCTAACCCAACGAGCGTTCCCTGCTCAGAGGGCAGGGAACGCTGTCTGTCGGGTATGACGCGTTTGGGTGCGCTGCTTTTCTCCGTTTTCCGGACGGCATAGGCCGCTGCAAGGCGGTTGGTGTCCCGGATGGCCAGATACATTGCGATGAAGTAGCCCAGCACCGGCACCAGCATCAGCCACAGGCAGAAGCTTTCGCCGTCCTGCCGGACATCCACATCGTAGCGGTAAGCGTTGTTGTAGATGCGGTCCGCAATGCCTGCGATCCACACATATTTGTAGACGCCGAATGTCAGGATGCTGAGCAGCATCATCTCGCCGATGCTCCGCGTGCGCTCCCCGTCCTCCTTGCAGAGAACATTGAGGTCTTTCACCCATTTTTCCAGAAAGATGTAGTGATAGACCGAGAGCGTCAGTGCGGACAGCACCACATAAAGTGCAAAGCTCCGGTCTGCCCGGACATCCGGCCCTGCTTTTTTCAGCTGTGTTTCCTCTGTCCGCCTGATCGCCATGGTTCCGTGATCAGACCAGGCTGAGGATGTTGTTGTCGCCCAGTGCGATATTCGTGCCGCGGGCCAGCATCTGAGGCATATTGGCCGGCAGGCGGCTGCCGTTCACATAGGTGCCGTTGGTGGAGTAATCCGTCACACGGTACTGCTGCGTCCGGGCGTCGAACATGATCTCGCAGTGGCGGCGGCTGATCTTCTGTGCGCCGGTGGAGAACACGATCTGTGCCACAGCGCTGTCACGGCCCAGAAGCACGGGCTGGTTCGGGTTCAGCGGGAACTCAGAGCCTGCATACATGCCGGTGACGCCGCGCAGAGCGGGCTTTGCGGAATAAGCCGCGCCATTGCCTCTTTCCGGAATGACGCCCTTGATGTTGATGAGGTCTTTCGGCTTCACGCCAATGGTCATGCCGTTGCCGTCCATGTTAGCCTTGATGCCGTCCAGCGCAATGCCGCGGCCCTTCAGTTCCTCATAGATGTAGGAAGAAGCCGTGTCATAATACGGGGTGACATACAGCAGGGCCAGCAGATTGCCGGTGAAGCTGTTCAGGATATTCCAGCCGATGTAGCTGAGGTCAAAAACGATCAGGTCCCAGACATGGCCGCGGGTCATCTCGATGCAGCGGTTGAACAGCTGGTCAGCGGGCATCTGCGGGTGGTCCGCCTGTGCCCAGATCAGGGGCCAGAACTGATACTGACGATAGATCTTGACGATGATGGCCGCCACGCAGCCCACAAACAAAACAAAGAGCGCGAAGAACAGGCCCGCGGAAGAACCTGCCGACACTGCCAGCGCAATGAAGATGATCGACAGCAGGATCGTCACAAGAAGGATCACGACTGGGATCCACAGGACCTGGATCTCACGGGCAGCCGCCACCAGCGCAAACTGCATGAAGAAGTCGAAGCTCTCAAAGATGCAGGTCGCATTGGTGCGGATGCCGTTTTTGCGCAGATAGAGATAATAGCGTGCACGGGCCACCTCAAACGGTGCCGCAACTGCCGTGCCGATGATCGCCATGACCGGGATCAGCAGCAGGCCGAGCACAATCACCAGGATCAGGCCAAACCAGTTGACATGGGCCAGCGGGTTGTAATAGCCGTAGCCGAGGAGCGAATAATACAGATTGTCGAAGCTCAGTAGAGAGCTCAGCGTAGAGCCCAGAACGGTGGTGAGCAGAGAGCCATAGGTTCCCCAGATGCCCACGCCGACCATAGCCATCACGGCGCCGACCGTGAGATTCTTCATCACCATGTAAAGGATCTCCATGCCGATCATGCCGGACTGGTTGCCGTTCTGCTTCAGTGTCGCCTTGGCTGATTCCTTGTGAGTCACACGATTGATCACAATAACCCCATCCTTTCAGCTTACCAGTGGAACTTTTCGCCGCACAGAGGCACGAACATCAGCTTGGTATCGCCCAGGCTCAGGATGTCCATTGCCTTCAGTTCCACAGGGTTCAGCACCAGGCTGTCGTTGACATAGAACAGCTCCTTGGAGTCGCCCGGCTGTGCCAGATAGACATTGCCGCGGGGATCGTACACCACGATGGCGTGAGAGCTGCGGGAAACAGTGTTGTCGCCCATGATGCAGACGTCCATCTCGGTGGAGCGGCCGATGAAGTTGCGGCCCTGATGCAGACGGTAATCAGTGCCCTTGTTCACGCCGTCGGTGCACACCAGCCAGCCAACGACCGGAGCGGGACGCTCCATTGCGCCGTCCAGCATGTCAGCGGTGACAGGCAGGGTGCGGTCGTTGTCCACGGTCTTGTCCTGCTGCTGATAGCTGGTCGGGACGACCGGAGCGGGAGCCGGAGCCGGTGCGGGTGCCGGGGCAGGTGCCGGAGTGGGAGCCGGAATGAAGTCATTGATAGCAGGAGCCTGCACATTCGACAGAGGCTCGGTGGGTGCATTGGAAGCAGTGGGTGCATCCGGCAGGTTCAGGGGAACAGTCGTCTGGTCGGCGTTGGCGTTTGCTGCGTTTGCCATGCCGCAGTGCGGGCAGTTGTTGCCAAAGCGGGAAGAGTCATAGTAGTGGCCGTTCGGGCATTTTACCAAAGTCATAATAGAAGCCTCCTCAAATAAAAGAAAAATTATATGGTATCCGCCGCCAAAGGTTTCAGCGGCAGTACGCTACGTTTTAAAAGCGCGGGCCGGTCTCTGGCGCACTGCACGCAATGGCCGTGACCCGCAGAGTGGTGTCACCCAGACGGATCACATCCCCCTGATGGATGGGATGGTTCTGCTGGATGCGGATGCCGTTCACATAGGTGCCGTTCTGGGAGCCCAAATCTGTGAGCAGCAGCCTGCCGCCCTGCACCTCCAGCACACAGTGCTGCTTCGAGATGCGCCGGTCGTCAAAGGAGATGTCGCACATCTCGCGGCTCCGGCCCCAGATCGCGCTCTGGTGGATGGAGAAGTCCAGCTTCTGGCCGGACTGAGCGCCGCCCGCGATCTCCACGGTCACATTGGCCAGGTTTTCGCCCTGCGCTGCCGAATCCACGATCATGCGGGGCGCTGCAGCCACATGCTGCACCTGATACTCCACCTTCTGCGGGGGAAGCGGCTGAGCCTGCGGTTCCGGCTTTTTCCGTTTGGCAAGGATCACCGCCGCGATGCAGGCCGCGATCACTGCCGCTGCACCCAGCACAAAGGGCAGTGCATCCCTCCAGGTGAATGCTTTTTTGAAGGTGAGCGGCTCGCTGCTCAGGGGGTTCTTTTCCATGGAGTCGTCACAGACATCCGAAATGGTCAGGGTATAGGTGCCTGCCGGCAGGCGGTCGGGCAGCACCAGCTGAACGCTCTGGCTTCCTTCCGCCGTCACGCTCTTGATCTCCTGTGCCTTGCCCTTGCGGCTGAGCTGATAGGCGCTCAGCTTATCCGCGCCCAGCACCGGCTCCGAAAATTCCAGCCGGAGCACATTCTGCTTGGCGTCATAAGAGAAGCTGGTCACCTCCGGCGGCGTGGTGTCTGCCGCCCAGCTGGTGAACTTCACCTGATGGGTGCAGCTTTCTTCCTGCGCACCATTCTGCATCTTCAGCAGCAAGGTGTGGACACTGCCATCCACATAGTTGGTGCTGGTCTCAAAGCAGAAGATCTGCGTCCGGCTCAGGCTGTCTTTCCAGTCCTGCCAGACACTGCCTGCATCCGACGGGCCGAAGGTGGCAAAGCTGCCGCCGGTGGCCCGCGCAAAGCTGCCCAGCTCTTTCTGGGACTGCGCATCTGCAAAATCCACACAGAATGCATAGACCGGCAGGTTTGCCTGGGTCAGCATCTCCTGGATCTCTTCCTGGGTCACGCCCACGCTGCCGGTGTCCTGCAGGCCGTCCGAGATCACCAGAATGATCTGGCGTTCGTTCTGCCCGGTGGAGTCTGCATATTTCAGGCACTGCTGGAATGCCTCATACAGGCTGGTGTTCTGGTCCCGGGCCTTCAGGCCGTCGAGCACCTGCTCCAGCTTTGCTGCATCCCGGCAGTCCGACACCTGCATCTGCACGCTGTCACCGAAGGTGATGAGGGTGATCTTGTCCTTGTCCCCCAGCCCCTGCGCCAGCGCCAGGATCTGCTCTTTGGCAGAAACAAAATAATCCGGCTTGATCGAGCCGGATACATCTAGCATTACAAGGTAGGATGTCCCGTTCTCGCTCAGCGGCTGAGTGCCGGTGTAGGCCAGCGCCTGCCCATCCAGATAGGCTTCCGGCTCTGCTACCGGGTCACCATCCTGAACATACACGCGCACCTGCGGCATCTCCGCGCGGACCTGCTCAATCCCAAGGACCGCCAGCCCGTCCGCGCCGGTCTGAGCAAATGCAGAAACAGCAGCCGTGCTGATCACCAGCGCGGCAGCCGCCACCTGAAATGCGTTCAATAATATTTTCCGCCAAAGCTTTGAAAACATAATAAGCTCTCCCCCACGCTGATCTCATCGCCGTTTTCGAGCGGCGACGGCTGCGAAAGCAAAACCCCGTTCAGATACACCAGCGAGTCATTGCCCGGTGCCAGCAGGAACTCCCCGTGTTTTCCGTCATAGACCACAGAGCACATCCGGGCTTCCTTCCGGCCTGTTTCCGCAAGGGGCACATCCGCATCCGGCGTCGTTCCGATATCGTTCCGGCCCTCGTGAAGCCGCCAGTCCCGGCCGCAGCCGCTGCCCTTCACGCAGACGACCCAGCCCACCGTCGGCTTTGCAACGGCGTCATCCGCGATCATCCGGTAGCCGATGGTCACATCCTGTTCCGGATCCACCGGAACGGTGTAGCCCACTGTTGCATCTCCCGTGCTCCCCGGTGCCTGCTGTTCCAGAAGGCAGACCGGACAGACATCATATTTTTTATCATCATAAAAATGATTCTTCGGACATCGCCGGATCGCCATAGATCCCCCTTCCTCGGCCGCAGCGCCTCCGCAAAAAGACACTGCTCTGCGATTGTGATACTCTGCCTAAATTTTACCGCGAACCCCCATTTCGTTCAAGGGAAATTGCATGGAATGCGGTTCATCATGGCATAACTTGTCGGTTCCTCTGGCATCTTCGCCAAATTCAGTGTTGCTTCCTTGTATATTTCGCCAGTGTCCCTCCGGCCCCGGCAGATGGGCGCAAAAAAGCACGAGCCCCCTGCCCTGCGGCAGGAGGCCCGTGCTCCAGCTCTTTTATTTAATAATGTTTCACGTTGCCGTTCAGTTCAAACTGCCAGGTAGACGCATTGTACTCGATCTCGTAGCTTCCTTCATCATAGCGTCCATTGTCCACATAATAGTGCCCATTGTCCTCCGTGAACCATGCATACTGCCACGAAATGTCCAGAACATAGGGCTTTCCATTTCTCACGCCGAAGAACACGGTGGGCATGTTGCCGGCTCCGGGCATCTCCCAGACAAACACTCTCCGGCTGCCTGCCTTCACCAGCACGCTGTCAGAAGTGCCGTCGTAGTTTTCATAGTTGAACACCCGGCCGCCCATAAGACCGTCCGTGTTCTGCCGGGTGACCGTTCCGTCAGAGCTGATGAAGAAAATCTGGAAGTTCTCTGCTAATCCATCCTTAAAATCTCCGCAGACTGCAAAGGCTTCCTGCTTTCCGTCGCCGTCGTAGTCCGCCGGGAGGAAATAGTCCGAATAGCCGCTGCCGGTCCATCCGCCTTGCGGCATAATCGACTGCATTGTCTGTGCCCAGGCCTGCTCAAGGCTCACCGAACCGTTCTGCGCCGGTGTCTGGTCGGGCTCTGTGGTCTGGTCGTCTTCCGTGTCAGGTTCCTCTGTGCCGACTTCTTCGAACCGGCCGTCCTTTTCCTGATAGATGGTGTCAAAGCCCAGATCCGGCGCCACCACAAGTCCGTCGTCCCGCACTGTGGGGATGCCGCCCATCTCTTCCACAGTGTATCTGCCGTTCCTCACGCCGAGCAGCACGGCAAAATATTCGCCGACATCCTGCGGCGCTGCAGAGAACACCGCGTAGGTGTGGCTGTTCACCTTCATCAGGCTGTCCGAGAAGTCGGTCTGATCCTCGCTTTCCATGCTCTTGGGTGCGCCATTGATCCCGCCGATCTCGGTCACCTTTTCTGCATTACCGTCCGGGTCAATGAAGTACACCTGCAGATCGACCAGAAGGCCATCCGTGTCCATTCTGGAACCAAAGAAGCCGAAGGCTTCCACCCGGCCGTCGCCGTCATAGTCCGCCGGGATCACATATTTCCGGCTGTTGGCATATTTGCTGTCCGTCGTCAGGCTGTCCATCGCGCTCTGGAAGATGTCCTCTTCGGTGTCCGAGTCCTCTTCCATGCCCAGCAGTTCCCGCAGGCGGCGGCAGGCTTCCTCGATCCGATCCAGCAGATCCCGGATGATCTTCTCAGTCACTTCCTTGAACTTGGTCCAATCGATCTGTTCCAGCAGCGACTTTGCCGCTTCGCAATCCGACAGCGCTGCGCTATTTTCCTGCAGCAGCTCGTTGACATTGGCGCGGCCCATGTAGCCCTGCACCTCGGTGTAGGGGCGGTTCGTCTTTTCCGACTTTTCAATGACCGCGGTGTAGTCGTTCTTTGCCGTTTCGTACTGTTCCAGCCCCACATAGGCTTCCGCGCGGCCCAGATAGGCCGGGATGTTTTCCGGCATCAGCCGGATGACCTGTGTGAACGCCGCCACTGCTTCGGTGTAGTTCATCTCGGTCAGGTATTTCTGACCAAGTTCCAGCCGCTGGGCCGCCTTCCGTGATTTTGAGGCGCAGCCCGTCAGCAGCAGCATGGCCGCAAGAGCCGCTGCAAGCAGGAGCCTGCCTGCCCGTCCGCATTTTGTTTTCATGATTTTCCCTCCCCGCTCGTCACCGGTATTCCTTCCAGATCTGCTCCCGCAGTTTTTTCTCCTGCCGGTGCAGCACCCAGACTGCGATCACCGCGGCAATGGCTGTTGCGATCATGCCGGCGATGCCCGCCGCAAAAAAGATCTGACCTGTTGACATTCCGTCTTCCTCCTTATTCCAGCCATCCGCTGCTCTGCAGCTGGGCGATCAGGTTTTTCAGCACCGCCATCTGCGCGTCCTCGGTGCCGTTGGCCTGCGCCTGACGGTATTTTTCCACGGCAGCATCATAGCAGCTCTTTGCTTCGTGATAGTCCCGCGTGTCCACCGGCAGGGTCCCCTGCCAGTCGATGAGCAGATAGGACAGCTGCATGTCGAACCGATAATCCGAAGGATACTGCTCCTTCAGTTCGGTCAGGACATCCTCCGCTTCGCTGTAGCGGCCCAGCGCCTGCAGAGCCGTGGCAAGGTTCAGCCGGGTGGCAATGGTGCCATAGCCATCGCGGATGAGCTCCTGCAGCAGCTGCTGTGCCTTGGTGTAGCAGGTTTCTGCATCGGCTTTGTCCGAAGAAGCTTTTTTCAGGTAAACATCTGCCAGCATTTCTTTTTGCAGCACAGCCTGCCCCTCCGGCAGGGCGGTCTGGCTCTGTTCCAGCAGGGCGATGGCCTTTGCCGTGTCGTCCATCTGCAGGGCAGTGTTCGCAGCCGCCAGATAGGCGTGGCTGAGCATCTGCGTGTCCGTGACCTCATCAAAGACCTTCTGATACAGCGTCAGGGCCTGTTCCGGCTCCTTCTGCAGCGAGAGGATCTCCGCTTCCACAAGGTCGCAGTCTCCGGCAGAGCCGCCCTCTGCCCGGAGGGTCGCCAGAGTCTGCTGGGCCTGTTCCAGCTGGCCCGCATTGGCCAGCGCGATGGCAAGGCTGCGGTAGCTGTCCGTGCCTGCGCCCTTCTGCTGCACAGCCCGCTGCAGCTCTGCCACGGCCTGGTCGTAATCCTCCAGCTCCATGTAGCAATTGCCCTTGATATAGTGGAGCTGCTCCGCCGAAGCGGCATCCATGGTCTTTTCCTTCAGGTTTCCGGAATTGAGGGCGCTGTCCAGCCGGTCGATGGCCCCCTGATAATCGCCCGTGCGGTACAGCAGCACCGCCAGCTGCAGGTAACCGTCTGCGCGCCCCGGCTGCTGCCGGATGGAGCGTTCCAGCAGCTCCTGCGCCTGATCATAATCCGCATTCTGTTCGGCCTGCTCTGCCTGCGCCAGATTCAGCAGGTAGGTGTTTTCCCGCTCACTGCGCATCCGCACCGTGCCGTAATAACAGCTGAATGCACTGGCCCCGAAGCAGGCCAGCAGCACAGCGGCCGTGACCCACTTGCGCACCTGATAGCTTTTATAGCTTCGGTCCATGCGGTCGATGTTTTTCAGCACCCGCAGCATCTCGGAAGCCTGCTGGAAGCGCCGGGTCTGCTGCTTTTGCATAGCACGCACGATGATGGTCTGCATAGAGCGGCTGATCTTGGGGTGGAACTGTTCCAGCGGCGTGACTTTGCCCAGCGACTTTTCGGGCCGGTGGCCGGTCACTGCATAGTACAGCGTCGCACCGATGGAGTAGATGTCTGTCGCCCGGGAGATCGGGCCGTAATCCTTCTGGGGACGGGACGGCGCACTCTTCTGAGCCTGCGCTGCATTTGCCTGCAGCGCTGCCCCCAGCGGCAGCGTCTCCCCGTCCTGCATCACTGCGCCCGGCGCCTGCGGCTTCGAAGCGTTCCGGTACTGTTCCGGTGCGGCATAGCCGTCAGTCACGCCCACCGCCTGCTTGTCCTGCCGGAAGATCAGCGACGTGTTGAAATCGATCAGGCAGATGTTGCCGCTGCTCGTGATCATCACGTTGCCCGGCTTGATGTCGCAGTGGATAATGGCGGGCTTGTCGCTGTTTTCCTGATGCAGATACTGCACTACCTCGCACAGCTGGCAGGCCCAGCGATAGCAGTTTTTCTGCGAGACCGGGCCGTGCTCCTTCACATACTGCTGCAGGTTCTGCCCGCTGATGAGGTCCATCACGGTGTAGACGCAGCCGTCGCTGCCATAGATCACGTCATAGATCCGGGGCAGATACTGGTGTTTCAGGTTTTTCAGGATGTTGGACTCCGTCTCCTGATTCATCCTGTGCTGATAGCGCAGCTGCGTGCGCTTGATGACCACATCGATGTTCATGCCCCGCTTGTGGGCGATGAACAAATCGCCCGTGCCGCCCAGCTGGTTCAGCACGCGGATGTTTTCATAGTCCGGGTTCACAAAGCCCAGAACGACATTTTCACTCACAGAACTCCCCCTTGTTTTCCGTCATTGCACAGGCACACTCAGCCCGCCACATAGAACCGGATCTCCACGCGGCGCGATGCCTCCGCGTCCTCATTCCCGTTTTCGTCATAGATCAGGTCTGCGCAGGAGTAGCCCGCAGCGCTGGAGATCTCTTCCAGACGGGCGTTCTGCTCTGCCGTCAGGCTGCCCGCTGCGCTGCTCAGGCACTGCTGAAGCACTGCCTCTGCACGCTTCTGCGAGAGGGTCTGATTATAATAGTAGCTGTCGGTGTGGCCGTCAAAGCAGAGCGCGGTGACTGCATCGTTCAGCGAGTCGTCCAGCAGCACCGAGGCATACACCGAGATGAAGCTGTCGAGATATGCCTTGCCTTCCTCGGTCAGCTCGTAGGAATCAAAACCGAACAGCACCGCCGAGTCCAGCGTGATCTCGCCGGAAGTCTCATCGATGGACACCGCCACGCCCGCGCTGTCAAAAGCGTTCTTCAGGCGGTCCAGCACCGTGTCTCGGATCTGCATCACGCCCTGCAGCGTGCCCGCATCCATGGATGCCAGCGTGTCCAGCGCGCCTTCGCAAAATCGCCCATGCGATAAAAGCAGGATCTTATACATATCACCCTCACCTTTACGCAATGATCCCGAGCAGCGCCAGCACCAGGCTGACCACAACGATCCGCCATACCATGCGGATGGTATTCATCTTTTTGATGCTCAGGCCCTTATATACCAGTGCGACCGTTCCCACGGACAGGATCTTCGGCATGATCTTATCCAGAATATCCTGCACGACCAGCGTGGATTCGCCCACCGCAAAGTTGAGCGGCGTTGTCACCTTGACATTTGCAGCGATCAGTGCGCCTACGATGATGATACCCAGGATCGAGACTGCCTGACGGACATTGTTCAGCTGCTCTCGCTTATCCGTGATAAAGGCAGCACCCTGTGTATAGCCCACCATGATCAGCATCCAGCGCAGGAATGCCAGCACGCCGGCATTGATGCCTGCGCCAAACATGGTCTGGCAGTTGAAGAACTGGAAATATGCCTGGAACTTATCCTTCAGCTTTTCCGGCTCATCGGCGTAGATCTTTTCCAGCAGAGGGCCCATGGCGAACACGGTGCCGAGGCTCTGCTGCGTCTCATAGTTCCAGCAGGCCTGCGAAGCAAACATATAGCGCAAAGAATACCGTGCCAAATCCTTTTTGGTCAGAATCGAATTACTCATCGCCCAGCTCTCCTTCCGTGACCGCTGCCGCTGCAGTGTTCATTGCTGCAATGCGGTTTTCTTCCAAATTCTTGTAGATGTTCACTGCCACAACGCTGCCCAGCAGTTCAATGGGCAGAATGGCCAGACCCACATAGGTGTACAGCACAAACCCCAGGATCAGGTAATGGAAATTGCCCTTGACCGGAAGATACTTGAGCAGGATTGCCATGCCCAGTGCCGGCAGCACATTGCCTGTGGTGGACAGTGCCGAGATAAAGCTCTGCGGGATGATGGCCAGCAGTTTGTCGATGAACAGAGAACCCATTACCAGATACAAGAAAATGGGCAGAACATTTGCCAGCATGATGCGGCCGCCAAAAATATTGGCAAATGCAATGGTGCGGTACACCCTTTTGTACTCGCCGCGCTCCGCCTGTTTCTCACACAGGTGAAGCCAGAAGGAACCCGCCATCTTTGCCAGAACATCAATGGAGGTACCCAGCGTTGCAGTAGGGATGCCCACCACCAGCGCAGCTTCCACGCCGCCGCCAGTCGCGCAGGCAAAGGCAGAACCGACCATCGTGCCAACCAGATAATTGGGCACAGAAGCACCGCCAAAGCTGGAGACGCCCAGAGCCATCAGCTCCATCATGCCGCCGACGAGCAGACCGGTTTTCCAATCACCCATGATCAGACCGACCATCAGTCCGGAGAAAACTTTTTCACCGAAACATTTGATAAACTGCTGGCTGTTGTTCATCTCCAACTGGATCAGGGCCGCTGCCAAACAGATCAGGAAAATTTGCAGGGGTGTAAACATAGAGCAACCTCCTTATCAGGTTTTAAATTTTGACTTCATTGCAGAATAAAAGTCCATCGGCATATCATCCGTGATCAGCCGTGCATTCAGCACTACGTTCCGGCTGTGCAATTCTTCAAAGATCGCATAGTCGGCCGGAGTGACCGAAAGATAATTGGTCACGTCCACCGCATCCG
Organism: Barnesiella intestinihominis; assembly: GCA_963656875.1. GTDB lineage: Bacteria > Bacillota > Clostridia > Oscillospirales > Ruminococcaceae > Faecalibacterium. Next base: position 26,271 of record CAVKKE010000009.1, read on the forward strand.
GCGCTTTATGGATCACGCCCAGATTTCCCAATGTGATCTCCGGGAGCGGGATCCCGGCCTGCACAAGCTGCAGATATACATTCGGCGTTTTGGCTACCAGCATCAGCCGTTCGGCGCCATATTTCTGCGTCTTTAAACCTTCGATCGCCTTTTCGGTTGGAATGACGGAAAGGCGGATATCTTTTGGCGTTGCCATGCGCAGCGCATTCTTGATCATGGGGTTCGCAGCGCTGGCATCATCAATGCACATAACACGGTTTACTTTCAGACTGGGCAGCCAAAAGGTAGACACCATGCCGTGTACCAGTCGTTCATCAATGCGGGCATTTACAATTTCCATGTATGTCCTCCTTTGCACAAATAATAGACAACTTCAAACAGAATCGCGATCCATTTGTTCTATACTGCGATTATATCAGTGCATTGCGGAAATAACAAATCTTTTATTTCCGCAAATTAAGGAAATCACATCCTTTAATTCAATTTCAGTAGTGTATTTTTGTGCAAAGTGCATTGTTTTTGTC
>CAVKKE010000009.1:26804-32790 GCA_963656875.1 Barnesiella intestinihominis
GCTCATGCAAAAAGCCCCTCAGCTTCCTATTGTGGAAACCGAGGGGCTTGATTTGCTTTTGAGCTGTTTTATATCATTGGAGAGATCCTATCTTCTCAGGTTTTTGATTGCAGTTCGGGTGGATATCACAATTGTTGATCCTTCAAAATCAATCCAGCTCTTCTCCATTGGTTTTGATCACATGCTGATACCAGTAAAACGATTTTTTACGGGAACGCTTCAAAGTACCATGGCCTTTGTCATCCATATCCACATAGATCATGCCATAGCGCTTTGCCATTTCACCGGTGCCCGCCGAAACGATGTCGATGCATCCCCAGGGCGTATAGCCCATTACCGGCACATGATCTTTTTCAACGGCTTCCTTGATGGCACGGATATGGCCGCGCAGGTAGTCGATGCGGTAGTCGTCCTCAATGGTTCCATCCGCATTGACTGTATCCTTTGCACCCATGCCGTTCTCCACAATGAACAGCGGCTTCTGGTAGCGGTCGTACAGTTCGTTCAGCACATAGCGCAGCCCATCTGGATCAATGGGCCAGCCCCATGCAGTGGTTGGCAGATAAGGATTGGGTGCACCCTGCTGGCCGCCGGTAGTTGTGGTGTTGTCCGAGAAGCGGTCAAACACAGTCGTCCTGTAGTAGGAGAAGGCCAGGAAATCCGAAGGATACGCTTTTAAGATCTCTGCATCGCCCTGCTCCATTTTCAGCGTAAAACCATATTCGTCAAAAATCGACTGTGCGTAATTGGGATACTCACCGCGGAACAGCACATCCGAGAACAGCAGCGCCTTGCGCCGGAATGCGTAGGCTCCAAACACATCTGCCGGGTGGCAGGTGGCCGGGTAAATGCCGGACAGCGCCAGCATCGCACCCATCTGGAAATCCGGGTTGATGACCTTTGCCGCTTTATTTGCCAGAGCCGACGCCACCATCAGGTGATGCAGTGCCTGAAATTTCAGTCCTGCCTCTGCATCCGGCGTTTCGCCCTGATTATACGATATTTTACTTTCGGCTTCCGGTGCTGCATCGTTGGAAAGGCCCAGCGTCCAGTAACCACCCAGCACGTTCACCTCATTCACGGTGACCCAGTATTTGACCTTATTGCGGTAACGCTGGAACACTGTGCTGGCATAGCGCAGATAGAAATCGATCAGCTTTCGGTTTGCCCAGCCGCCATAGACCGTGGCCAGGTGCACCGGCATATCAAAGTGCAGGATGGTAACCAGCGGCTCAATGCCATGGGCCAGCATTTCATCAAACACTTTATCGTAAAATGCAAGGCCTGCCTCATTTGGCTGTTCGTCGTCCCCGTTCGGAAAGATGCGCGTCCAGGAAATGGAGAGCCGCAGCACCTTGAAGCCCATTTCTGCAAACAGAGCAATGTCTTCTTTGTAGTGGTGGTAGAAGTCAGTAGCCACATGGCTGGGATAGTAATAGCCTTTTTTTAGAATACCCTGTGCTCCCGCCGGGATGCACTCGCCCAGCCCGATTGTTCCCTCGCGTCCATCCAGGAAACGGTAGAAGATCCGGCGCGGCTGTTCCTTGTTTCCGTCTGTGATAAGGTCAGCAACGGCAAGGCCTTTTCCATCCTCTGCATAGCCGCCTTCATACTGATTTGCTGCTGTGGCACCGCCCCAGAGAAAATTCTGCGGAAATCCCATTTCGTTCTCCTTTGTTTACTGCTCTTTCTGTGCTTCTTTTTCTGCCATGCGGTTGGACATCAGCACAAACGGGATGTAGGTCAGGGTGCCCACGATCAGGATCACCAGCTGCACAATAGCACCGTGCCAGCCATAGGAAATGGTAGCATTGATGAACAGCGGCAGGCCGAACGGTGCATCCACGATGCTGCAGGAGATGAAACCGATCTTAATGGCAAACAGGCCGATAGCAGCTGCAATGCCGGAGTTCAGGATAAAGGGAATGGCGAACACGGGGTTCAGCACCAGCGGCAGGCCAAAGACCATCGGCTCGCCAATGCCGCAGATTCCGGGCAGCAGCGAAAGCTTTGCAATAGCACGGTGATCTTCACGTTTGGAGAACAGCAGGATGGCAAAGATCAGGCTCAGGGTCAGGCCAGCGCCGCCCACAACAACAAACACCGTCCAGAAGCCGCGAGTCAGCGGATAGGTAGGAGTCAGCCCAGCCTGCACGGCGGCAATGTTTTCGGCCAGGCCGGCAGCAGAGATGGGGCTGCGGATGGGTTCCACAACCAGACCGCCATGGATGCCCAGGAACCAGAACAGCTGGCAGAACACGGCCATGATGATCACGCCTGCGGTGCTCTGCACAGCAGCCGACAGCGGAGCCTGTACAACGGCGTAGATGAACTCATTGATGTAAGAGCCGGTGGCCAGCTGGAACAGGGTGCCAAAAACAGAGCTGAACACGATGATGACAAATACCGGGATCAGGATGTTGAAGGAGTTTGCAATGCCTGCCGGAACAGATGCCGGCATTTTGATCTTGATCTTCTCAATACTGGTGAGCCAGTGGAACAGATTTGTGATAAGCACAGCCACCAGCATACCCACGAACAGACCCTGTGCACCCAGCACGCCGCCGCCCAGGCCGCTGGCCTTGCCGGTCGCTTCCTGAATGGTCACCGTGATGGTGTTGGGTACCATAGCAAAATAGCAGATCACCGCCAGCACACCCGTGATGAACGGAGGCATCTTTTTTGCCTTTGCCAGGTTCATGGCAATGAGCAGGATAATGGGGATGGTCATGCAGGAAACGGCTGCAAAGTTCATGGCGGTGAAGGCCGGGGCCAGATTGCTGAGGGCCGGCACCCACTTTGCCAGGCCGGTGGTCGGGCTGGCGATCAGCGCATTCAGTAGTGAACCGAAAGAACCTGCAATGATAAACGGGACATAGTCGGTAAATGCATCCTTGATGCTGCGCAGATACACATTGCTGTCCACAAAATCCGCAATGTCCATCAACGTGTTTTCAAACTTACTTGTCTTTGCCATGGTTTCCTCACTTTCCTGCATACAGGTCTTCGGCCTGCTTCAGCACAGCTGCACCATCGCAGCGGCCATAAGAAGGGCCATCGATCACATCCACCACAGCCTGGTCACCCACCAGCTTGGTCACACGCCGCAGAATGTGGCGCACCTGCGGGCCCAGCAGCAGCACATCAAAATTGCCCAGTTCGCTCTGGATCTCGCCCTGCTCCACAGCCCAGATCTTGTAGTCCTTGCCCTGTGCCTTTGCAGCATCCTGCATCTTTGCCACTACCAGACTGGTGGACATTCCTGCATTGCAAGCCAACATGATCCTCATTTTTCATTTCCTCCTTTAAGTTCGTTTACGGTATCCTGTAATTCCTTCACTAACCGGTAAAGGTTAATAAATTCCTGTGCGTTGTCCTGCGCCATGGTCGCCATGGTCAGGTGATCCTGTGCGTGGACCAGAACAATGTTCAGCTCCACCGGGTTTCCGTTTGCCTCGCCCTGGATCATATCAGACTGTGCCTGATGTGCCAGATGGAACTCCTGCTGTGATTCCTTGAGCTGCTTTTCTGCTTCCTCAAAGTCGAACTCCCGTGCAGACTCCACCGCCATCAGTGCCATCGACTTTGCGTTACCCGCATTCATGATCAGTTCAAAGGCTTTTGCATATTTTGTCTCGTCCATATCATTCCGTCCTTTCGTTGTCCACAGCCTCCAGGCATTCCGCCAGAGTCTGGTAGCTTCGTTTTTGGATCAGCTGCCCAATACGTTGTTCATCCAGCAGCAGCCGCGCCGTTGTAGAGTAAAAGTCCTGCAGTTTCTTGTTTTTCTGCCGTGACACCGACACCAGAAAGATCGCCTGCACCTCGTGCTGTTCGTCCCACTGAATGGGCTCTTTCAAAACCGCCACGCTCACAAAGGTATCCTCAGTGAGCACCTGACAGGGGTGTGGCATTGCCACACGGTTTCCCATGCAGGTATGTGCCATCTTCTCCCGTTTGCACACTGCCTCGTAAAAGCCTGTTGGCAGCGGGTGGAGCTTTTCCACCTGGCAGATCAGCTTTTGCAGCGCCTCCTCTTTTGTTCGGGCTTCCAGCTCTGGGAAGAACAGCGGTTCGGAGTAATACTGCAGGATGTCATGCGCTTCCTCCCGCAGAAAGCCCTTGATGGCACCGCTGCGCTTTTCGTCCAGAAGCTGCTTCACCTCACAGATGGGCACCGGCACAGGTTCCTGAATGGGTACCGTCGTAAATACATAGTCGATCTTTGAAAAATCCTGCCTACCAATGCTGCGCTGGTCACAGATGGTGATCTGGTCGATGCGGTCACCAAACTGTTTCTGCATCTTGTAAGCCATCAGCCGCGCTGTTCCTGCACCCGACGCACAGACCAGCAGCACATTTTTCTTTTCGATGTGGGAGCGCTTGCGTTCCAGCGAAAGCTGGATGGTCAGCGCCAGATAGGCGACCTCGTTGGAATCCAGAATGCAGCGGTACCGCCGTTCCAGCACGGCGCTTGCCTGCACGGCAATGGTGTACGCCAGACTGTAACGCTGCCGGATCTCCTTCAGCAACGGATTCTTGAGCCGCATTCCGTACTTGATGCGGATGATCAGCGGCACCAGATGGGTGCTGAGCGAAAGGATCAGTTCCAGATCATCCCGGAAGTCCATCTGGAAGATCTGATAGATTTCTTCCAGCATTTCTGTCACAGCGTCCTGCACATCGCTGTCGATCACAAAATTCTGGCTCGTCTGCTTGCTGGCTAAATGGATCGCCAGATAACGTACCTCTTGTTCCGGATAGGGCACACCTGCCAATTCGGTAATGCACTTTGCACATTTCTGCGCCAATTCATAGCTTTCGCCTGCAGACCACTTTTGGTTTTCCTCCTCGGTCATCTGGATGTATTGGCCCGAACGGATGCGCTGGATCGCCACTGCAACGTGAACCACCAGACTGTTCAGCCCCACATCCGTGATATGGTAGTTTTCCTGTTCCAGAAGTTCCACCAGCATCTGCGCAAGTTCGTATTCCTGCGCGTTTTCTTCCAGTGCTGTGTGTTCCATGCCGGGGTTCCGTTCCTGTAAATATTCGGAAAGACACTGCCGTTTGTGGAACTCATCTCCCACCAGCCGCATCCCATAGTGCGGCTTGCGTTCCAACATCAGCTGGAACCGATTGAAAAAATCCTCTGCCTGCCTCAGATCGGAAGTCAACGTTTTGCGGCTGACATACAGCTTTTCACATAGGGTTTCTACCTTTGTATAGCAGTCGTCCTTCAGGAAATACTCGATCAGGAAGCGCACCCGGCCTCTGGAATCCTGTGGAATGTTGGAATCTGCCTTCAGAAAGATGGTCTGGAACTTATCCAGATCCTGCACTTTCAAGCGGTAGCCCTTTCCCCTCTCGTGCAGGATCTCCGCACCGTGGGTCTGCAGCTGTTCGTTCAGTTCCTGCAGCAGCCCCCGCACAGTTTTTGTGCTCAGGCTCATCTTCTGCGCAAATTCATCCACCATTTTATATTCGTCCTGCGATATCAGGCTTAAAAGCGTTGTGAGCCGTTCGCCCAGCATTTTACCGTTTCTCCTTTCATTTCAGATTCTCACGTTTCCCTGTGCCTTTACTGTATCATGTTCTCTTGGAAAACTCCAGAACCTCTATTTCCAACTTGTAAAAGAAAAACATTTCCCGAAATTGGAAGCAATCTATATTTTTCACAATCACCGTTTTTTGTTATTGTGCATTCTGTCCATGTTTCCTTCCTAAAAATAAACCAAGCCCTTTGGCTTCCGTTACAGAGGCCAAAGGGCTTGGTTTGTTTTTTACGTTATCTTATGCCTTTGAAAAATCTTTATTTTCTTGGATTTTTAATCGCAGCCTGGGCGGGTGCCAAAATTACAGAGCGTCCAAGCTCATCCCTGAATCGCCCGCGCCTTTGCAACAGTCCTTTGCTTTATTGATCCGGGTGCATCTGACGGAAGTAGTAAACAGCGCCCACCATGCCGGCATCGTTGTGCAGCTGGGC
>CAVKKE010000010.1:0-31603 GCA_963656875.1 Barnesiella intestinihominis
TAGTTATGGAGGTGATGAACAGTTGAATAAGAGGAAGCTGAATGCAGTCATGCAGTTGCATGGAGAGTCACAGCAAGACCTGGCACAGTATCTGCAGCTTAGTCTTTCCCGTCTGAATGCAAAAATCAACGAGTATCGCGGTGCACAGTTCAGACAGAACGAAATTGCCGCGATACAGGAACACTATGGTCTGAGTGCGGAGGAAGTAAACGAGATATTTTTTGCTTCGCTAGTATCTTTAAAAGATACCAACTCTGCCGCCCACCCGGAGAAGAGTGCATGAGAAACACAAAGGCAAAGTTTCCGCATCTGCGGCAGGCAATGGAAGAGCAGGGCCGGAGAGTTGGTGAACTGGCTGAGCAGATCGGCATGCAAAGAGGCACGCTGAGCCACAAAATGCAGGGCAGAACACAATTTACTCTGGAAGAAATGAGAACGCTGCAGCAAGTGCTGGGCGGCTACCCGCTGGACTACCTGTTTGAAGAAGAAGGAGAGGATGCAAGCGAAAAATATTGTAAATTTTTTATGAATGGCGTTTGTCAATACCCGCACAAGGTTCTTTAAGGGTATTTAAGGTTAATTAAGGAACTTTCAAAGAAAAACGACCATATTGCGATTTATTTTGAGGGCTGGTATACTGCGGGCAATATGAATGCAGGCCGCCCGGAGAAGAGCGCATGAAACTCCTTCAGTCGGCTGCGCCGACAGCTCCCTCAGGGAGGGAGCCTTTGGCAAGGAGGGAAGGTGCTCGAAAGGAGAGAAGAACGTGGACGAAAACAAAAAGCCCCGCGCACCCCGAGAAGAGGTGAGCAGGGACAATACGACCGTATTTCAGGAAACGGACCCACTGTGTGCAGCGCTGGATGAACTTTGTCTGATGCTGAACTGCTGGTATGCGACCATGAACAACCCGTGGCAGCGGGAAGACAGAGTGTACCGCAGACAGCTGGCAAAGAATCTGCGCGACAAATTGAAGCAGGTCATTTCGGACGAATCGGGTGAGGAATCGCCGCATAAAAAATGCCGTGAACCGAACGAGGATCATTGTAAAAATTGACCTGCCCCGACTCAAACATTGTACGGATCTTTCGATAACAATCGGCACAGGCAGGACTCCCGTCAAAGCGGGGACAACCGCCCGGAATGGAGAATGCAGGGGGCTGATCTGGCCCTTGTGCAAGAAGAATTTCAGCTGGCAGGCGTGGAGATTCTTCTGGAAAAAGTTGTGGGCAGCTGATTGTGAAAGAAATCCGGTAGGACATGACTTCACCTCCTTTCGGTGCAAGTATAACACAAATTGGAGAATGAAGGCCACCCGGAGAAAAGCGCATGAAAGGAGTGGAGAACCATGCGGAAGGCGCGGGTCTATGACGCGCGGCAGCTGCCGGCATATCTGAGCCCGGTGCAGTATGCCGAGCTGATGGGCATTGACAGGAAAACAGTGCAGAAGATGTGCCGCAACGGGCTTTTGCCTGCGGAGAAGGTGGGGCCGCGGCTGTGGCGCATCGACAAGAACGCGGCGCTGGAACAGGGGAAGCTGAACCGGCCAGACAAAAAGCCCGCCGGTGCAGCGAACACCGGCGAGCTTGCAGGGTGATAGTTTTGAGCCACTATCACCAGAAGTTTAACACGGGACGGAGGAAAACACAAGTGAAAGCGACATTTTTGTATGTGACATCCATGGTGACGGCCATTGGTGCGCTGCTGGTGGCCAGCGGCATTGAGAGCACGGGGAACGGCTGGGCCATGCTGGGCTATGCCTTTGCGGCGATGTGCCTGCTGATGCTGGCTCTGGTGCTGGCGGGGCTGGGGTGCTGCGCAGAGCAGCCGAGAAAGCGCCGGGTGCACAGGGCACCGGCGAAGACGGTGAAGCCCGGCCGCAGAAAGGCGGGCTGAGCCGTGGGGAGATACCGGGTACATGTGGAGCTGCGCAAGTAGCTGACGCAGGGCGGCAGCGAGTATGACCTGCACATGGCCTACATTGTGGAGGCTGCCACGAAGGCAGAAGCGAAGACCAGGGGCGAGATTGCAGCGCGGGTGGAGAACCCGGCCTGCAGGGCAAAAGCCTACCACGCGGAGGAACTGAAATGAAGCCTGTGAACCTGACGGCGGACGAGGAAGAGATCTGGCAGCGGGTGGAAGCCATGGGCAGCGAACTGGTGCGGGACATGGGCGCCGCGCTGCTGCAGGTGGACAAGCTGCCGGAGTGGATGAAAGAGACAGCGGTGAACGACCTGTGCGACAAGCTGGCGGACGCCAGAGCACTGGCAGCCAGCTGGATGAATGACCGCGGGGAGCCGTGAAAGGAGAAGGCATGACGCTGGAAGAGTATAAGGCCCGGATGACCGAGGAGCTGAAGAAACTGGACTGGCAGCACCCGGGGGACAAGGAGAGCAGCGCTTACCGGCTGCTGAGCGAAGCAGGCCGGGACAAGCAGCTGAGCACACAGGACTGGATCGCGCTGTTTAGCCAGTATCAGGAAGGAGTGCGGAACACATGAAACGGAAGATGAGCCTTGCGGCTGAGCTGGACCTGACGCGGGACGGCGCAGCGGAAATGACGCGGTGGTGCATCATCATTGCGCTGCATCAGTGCTTCGGCGTGGGAAAAGACCGGCTGAACAAAGTGGAACGCCGCTGTGAAGAGCTGGGATACGAGAGCCTGAACGTGGCCATGACGGCGAACGACAGGGGCAGGCCCAGCACCGACCAGAGCCGGGAAATGCGGGAGAACTGGCTGCCGGAGGACGTGGAGGCGGAGTTCCGGGTGCCGATCCTGCGCTACACGCGGGGCCGCAGAGAAGAGCAGCTGCGCATGGCGGGAAACATGGCCGCAGCCATGGTGTGGCAGCTATATGCGCGGGCCTGCATGGATGTGCTGGGCTACAGCAGCAAGCGGCTGAACCGGCTGCGGGAAGAAGCGCTGGCAAACTACCGGCAGGTGAACGAAGAGGGCCACGAGAGCATGAGCTGGGCCATGGAGCGGCTGCGCCGATGTGCCGTGGACGCGCTGAAGGAAGACATCGTGATCGAGAACGTGCCGGACGAAGAGCGGGCGAAGCAGAGCGAGAGGGACTATCAGGAGCAGAAGCGGGCATTCATCCGGCGGAACGCAGCCCAGGCGCTGGGGCACCGGGCTGCACCGGCAGGGGCCAACGTGCTGGCACCGGAAGAGCTCCGGAAAAAGATCGAGGCAGCGGCCCGGCAGCCGATGCAGCCAGACAGCTGGGAAAGGAGACGGGCAAGATGACACTGGAAGAAGCCATGAAGTACCGAGGCGAGGACGAAAGAACGCTGGCACAGATGCTAGATGCAAGACCCATTGATGTGCGGCGATGGTGTAGGCCCGGCGGGCTGGAAAAGCTGAGCGCCATGCGGCTGCAGCAGCTGGCCAAAGCGCTGGACGGCGGGGTGCTGATCACCGAGGACGGACTGGAATTTGAGCTGTATGGAGGAAGAGCATGAGCAAGGATACACACAGACTGACCCGCAAGCGGTTTGAAAGGCTGATGGCAGCGAAGTGCGGGGTGCAGGTGCGGGAAATGCACGACATGGTTATGGCCAATATGGTGAACCCGCTGAAGCGGATGCAGGAAAAGCACCAGAGCGAAAAGCAGAAAGGAACGAAGAAGTGAGGGCCGGATACATTTACAGCTTATACGACGTGAAGACCGGGGAACTTTTGCACCGGGGCACGCCGGAAGAGCTGGTGCGGCAGGGCGTGCTGACCCGGCGGGACGATGCGTCTCACGGATATCTGAACCAGAACCGGAAGGGCAGACTGCCGCGGAAGTGGCGGATCGAGCGGGAAGAGGACACAGCGCGCCGGAAAAAGGCGCCGAAGCGGGAACCGGACAGGCCGAAGTACACCCAGAAGCGGCGCATCTGGGTATACAGCCTTTACGACGCAGAGAAAAAGCTGATGGCGAAGGGCACGGCGCGGGAACTGGTGGAAGCGGGGCGGTTTGGCTGCACGCAGGACGTGGCGAACGCCTATTATGCGAAGCAGTCCATTGAGCGCGGGATCTACAGCCTGACGCGGAAGATGACCGAGATGTATGTGCCGTACAAGCAGCCCGGGGCGAAGATCAACCTGACAAAGGCGCCGGAAAAGGCAGCGGAAGCGAAGTGCGGGGCAGTGATCCGGGGCATTGAAAACCCGGATGTGCTGCAGAAAGACGTACACGCGCTGTGCTGCTACAACGCCGAGGCCCGGCGGGCGGGCAGAAAAGAGCTGAGCTATGGTGCGTGGGCGGCGAAGGGGAAACCGGAGAGGCCGAATGATTGAGAATGCCCGACGCGTTCGCTTTGGGCATGAGCAGAGGAAAGATTATTTTTAGTTTCGTTATCAGAAAAAGCCTGCGGGCTTTTTCTGATAACATTTTCACGGGAGGGGCCGTAAAGGCAAACGGCATGAAAACACCACAGTGAAAAGAACAAGAGAGCCCCCGACAGGAAACTGCCGGGGGCTTTGGCGACGAAGCGGATGAAGGGAGCCGGGTGCTGCCGGAGAGGTTCCGGCGGCAGGCGGGTCTTTTGATCTTACTATTTATAAAGCGAATTTTTTAAGCGTCCGGGATGGGCGCTTTGGGGAGCTAGTATACCCGTTAATTCTGTGACGGTGATGGACACAGAAGAGAGATAAACTCCCTCAGCTGCGCTCAGAGGAAGGAAAGCCGGGAGGTGCCGGGATGCGAAGAAGCTACATCCGGGAAAAGAAATACCGATGCGGAGACGAGTACATGACGGTGGGCATCTATGCAGTGACCGACCAGGAGCACCGGAAGCGGGAGAAAAAGCACAAAGAGAGCGACCGGGGCCAGAAAGAGCGGAACAAGCACGCCGCCATGCGCCGCAAGCAGCGGAAAGCACTGGCGAACTTTGACAGGGACGGATTCTTCCTGACCGGGACCTACGAGGACGGATATCTGCCGGAGGACTTTGCGGGGTGCCGGAAGGACGTGGAGAACTACAAGCGGCGGGTGATCGCGGCCACCTGCAGGCGCTTTGGCGTGGAAAAGGACAAGATCCGGCTGATGCTGTGGGCGGTGCGCAAGGGCGAAGCGGGGCGGCTGCACATGCACGGCTTTGCCCAGTGCCGGGGGCTGAGCGCGGCCCAGCGCCGGGAATGGCGCGAGATGCTGGAGGACTTATGGCGGCGGAGAGTGCCGGGCACGAACGAATACGAACCGCTGGGCACCATGAACGCCGACCGCATGGATATGAAAAAGCTTCTGGGCGTGGACGGACAGGGCAAGAACGGCACCATCGGCTACATCTACGGCCACAAGGAGCGCAGCTGCATTGAAACGCGGAACCTGACGCTGCCGGACGAGATGCGGCCCAGCGACACGAAGTGGAGCCGGAAGCAGCTGCGCAAGGGCTGCACCGAGTGCGCGGAGAACGCCTACTGGTGGGAGCAGCGGTTCCCGGGGTGGGAAGTGGTGCAGGTGATGGTGTACGACCCGCAGCAGCTGCACGAAACAGAGGACGCCAGGCCGGAGGGCTGGGAGAACTGTGAGCCGCAGGCATATCTGATTTTGCGAAAGAGAAACTCCTTCACCACTGCGGTCCGCTGACGGGAAGGAAGATCGCGAAAGTTCGCACATGACAGACAGGATTATTTTATTTTGCGCGTGAAAAACACGCGAAATGCGCAAATTGGGCGGAAAAATGCGGGGACAGTGACCAAAACAGGCGGTTTTTGTGAATGAAGGAAATTTTTGGAAAAAGCAGGCGGGGCTGGGAAAGGCGGCGGACGGGTGACAAAGCAACAGAAAAAAGCCGTGCGGAAAGCGCTGCGGCAATACGGACGGGGCGCCGCGGGCAGCGCAGAAACGGCACGCTGGCGGAAAGCCTGGGCGGGGGTGATCGCGCAGGCCATGGACTACTACGCCGGGGCAGACCCGGTGTGCGCGGAGCTGCTGCGGCTGCGGTATCTGCAGGGAAAGAGCGAGTGGGAAGTGGTGGATGCGCTGAGCATTGGGCGGACGACCTATTACCGCAAGGAGCTGGAAGCGCTGAGCACGGTGGGAATCTATGCAGCGGGGGCAGGGCTGATTTGAGGCTGAGCACGGGAGTGCGCGGCCTGTTGGTGCTGGAAAAAAAGATTTTGAATGGCCGACGCGTGCGCTCTGGCCATGTTCAGCGGAAGAATTATTGTTTGTTTTCGCATTTGTCGCAGCCTGCGAAGCTTGTCAGGGCGAAGCCCTTCCATCTGCTGATGCAGACCGCTTGCCGCTTAAAAGCCCCACTGGGGCTTTCATTGCTGCGCAAACGCGGGCTGCTCCAAATGCACTTTCACAAGAGGGGCCGAAACCGGAAGATGGCTCTTTGAACCGCTGAAAAAGTCCGCAGTATTTTTAGGGGCTTTTTTGTGATAGGCTGAAAGCAGAACCGCGAAGGGAGGGCCGGACATGGCGCAGAGAAGATACTGCAAGAACACTGTGCCCGGCAGGCAGGGCCGGGGAAAGAAATACCCGGCGGCGGTGCGGGCCGAGGTGGTGATGGCCATGATCGGGTCGAACTCCATCTGCGCGGTGGCGCGCAAGTACGGCGTGCCGGAGAGCACCATCCGCAGCTGGATGGCGGAGGAAGCAAAGAAGCCGGACGGCGTATTTGCCGAAGCCAGAGCCCAGGCGGCGCGGGAGATCGCGGCGCGGGCAGCGCTGGGAGCCAGAGTGCAGGTGGGATACCTGCAGCAGCGAGTGGCGGAGAACCAGAGAGCGGCGGAGATCAGGGCAAAGCTGGAAAAGCGGCTGGACGAGGACGCCCGGGCGCGGAACTACGAGATCGGTGTGCTGCTGAAAAGAGAGGAAGAAAACCTGCAGGACGCAGCCGAGACAGGGCTTGTGGTGCGTAGTGCACCCGGGACCTATGACCGGCAACTGGACGACGCAGAGCGGGACGAACTGACGCGGCAGCTGAAACGCTACGAGGAAAAGGCCATGAGCGACAAGGACGCCGCCAACATGGCAGCAGTGCTTTTGACGGCAGCAGCCAACGCGGCGGCGCTGGCACCGAAGGACGAGGGCAGTGGCCAGAGCGCGGCCCCGGCGGTGCTGATGGAAGCAAGAGCGGCGGAGGAAGACAGCGAGGTGGTGCTGGATGGCAGCGGAAACGGATAAAGGCAGGCCCATCATCTGGCGGCCCCAGCCGAGGCAGGCGGCGTTCATGCGGCGCAGCGAGGACGAGGCCCTTTACGGCGGGGCGGCAGGCGGCGGAAAGAGCGACGCTTTGGTGATCGAGGCGCTGCGGCAGGTGGACAGGCCGAACTACCGCGGGCTGATCGTGCGAAAGACCTTCCCGCAGCTTTCGGAGCTCATCGACAAGACCATGCGGTACTACAAGCCGGTGTTCCCGGCGGCAAAGTACAACGGCAGCGCCCACTGCTGGACCTTCCCCAGCGGGGCAAAAATCTATTTCGGGTCGATGTTCCGCACACAGGACAAATACAACTATCAGGGCAAGCAGTTCGACTTCATCGGAGTGGACGAGCTGACCCACTTCACATGGGACGAATACAGCTATCTCATGAGCCGAAACCGACCCAGCGGGCCGGGCACCGAGGTGTACATGCGGGCCACGGCAAACCCCGGCGGCATCGGGCACGGATGGGTGAAGGCGCGGTTCATCACACCGGCGCCGCCGGGCACCCGGATGGTGCAGCTGGTGGACGTGAAGAAGCCGGACGGCAGCGTGGAGAAGATGCGCAGGACGCGGATCTTTATCCCGTCCACGGTGTTTGATAACCCCGCGCTGCTGGCGAACGACCCGGGGTATCTGGGCAATCTGGCAAGCCTGCCGGAAGCGGAAAAGCAGGCGCTGCTCTACGGCAGCTGGGACAGCTTTTCCGGGCAGGTGTTCACCGAATGGCGCAACGACCCGGCCCACTATGAAGACCAGAGATGGACCCACGTCATCAAGCCCTTCCGCATCCCGGCGCACTGGCGCATCTGGCGGGGATACGACTTCGGCTATGCGAAGCCGTTTTCCGTGGGATGGTATGCAGCGGACGAGGAAGGGCGGCTTTACCGCATCAAGGAACTTTACGGCTGCACGGGCACGCCCAACGAGGGGCTGAAAATTGACCCGGTGGAGCAGGCGCGGCGCATCCGGGAAGCGGAAGAGAACGACCCGATGCTGCGGGGACGGCACATCACCGGCGTGGCAGACCCGGCCATTTTCAACGAGAGCCAGGGCGAGAGCATCGCGCAGATGCAGGAAAAACACCCGAACTACATCTTCTGGACGCCGGGCGACCACACACGGCTTGCGGGAAAGATGCAGTTCCACTACCGGCTGGCCTTTGACCGGGAGGGGCGGCCGATGTTTCAGGTGTTTGACACCTGCAGGCATTTCATCCGCACCATACCGAACCTTGTCTACGACGAGAGCAACGTGGAGGACATTGACACGACGCAGGAAGACCACATCTACGACGAGTGCCGGTATGTGCTGATGGAAAACCCCATCAGCCCGAAGCAGGTGCACAGGGAAGAGCCGATGAAGGACGACCCGCTGGATCTGGACAAGAGGAAGAGCCGGACAAGGGTGATGAGGATTTGAAACGAGAACGGAAGGAACGGTGGAATGGACGGGAAAGAATTTTTGCAGCCGATGACGGCAGCGCACACGGCTTCCCCTCATCAGTCACCTTCGGTGACAGCTTCCCCCGAGGGGGAAGCCTTAGAACTGCCTGAGGGGCAGGCGATCGGGGAGGAAGAGATCAGGAAGGCAGGAGAGATCCTGCAGAAATACAAAAACGGCAAAGCGGCGCTGGACCAGCGCATCGTGGAGAACGAGCTGTGGTTCCGCATGGGGCACTGGAAGCAGCACGAAAACAAGATGATGGAGGGCAAGCCCAAACCTTCCAGCGGGTGGCTGTTCAACAGCATTGCCAACAAGCACGCAGACGCCATGGACAACTACCCGGAGCCCAACGTGCTGCCGAGAGCGGCCGACGACGAAGAGACCGCAAAGGCGCTTTCGAAAATCCTGCCCACGGTGCTGGAACAGTGCGACTACGAGACGGTGTACAGCGACACATGGTGGCGCAAGCTGAAGACCGGAACCGGCGTGAAGGGCGTATTCTGGGACCCGGCGGCGCGCGGGGGCCTGGGCGAGATCAGCATCAAGAGCGTGAACCTGCTGATGCTTTACTGGGAGCCGGGCGTGGAGGACATTCAGGACTCGCCGCACCTGTTCAGCCTGAGCCTTGTGAACAGCGAACAGCTGGAAAGCATGTACCCCCAGATGGAAGGGCACACGGGGAACACGCTGGACGCGGCGAAGTACATCCACGACGACAGCATCGACACCGGCGACAAGAGCGTGGTGGTGGATTGGTACTACAAAAAAGCATCGCCGGGCGGGCAGACGGTGCTGCACTACTGCAAATACTGCAACGGTGTGGTGCTTTACGCCAGCGAGAACGCCCCGAACCTTGCGGGGCGGGGATTTTACGACCACGGGAAGTATCCCTTTGTGCTGGACCCGCTGTTCCGGGAAGAGGACAGCCCGGCGGGCTTTGGGTACATCGACGTGATGAAGGACACCCAGACCGCCATTGACGAGATGAACCACGCCATGGACGAGAACGTGAAGCTGGCCGCGAAAGCGCGGTATGTGCTGAGCGACACGGCGGGCGTGAACGAAGAGGAGCTGGCGGACTTTTCGAAGGACATCGTGCATGTGGCGGGGCGCCTGACGGACGACAGCTTCCGACCTTTGCAGGCGGCGGGGCTGCAGGGCAACCTCATCACCTACCGGGATGACAGGGTGAGCGAGCTGAAGGAAATCAGCGGCAACCGGGACGTGAGCCAGGGCGGCACCACCAGCGGCCTGACCGCGGCCAGTGCCATTGCGGCGCTGCAGGAAGCGGGGTCGAAGCTTTCCCGCGACATGCTGAAAAGCGCATACCGGGCCTTTGCGAAAGAGTGCTACCTCATCATTGAGCTGATGCGGCAGTTCTACGACGAAGAGCGGGTGTACCGCATCACGGGCGAGACGGGCGGCACGGAGTATGTGCAGTTCAGCAACGCGATGCTGGCGGCAGTGCCCGGCGGGAACGTGGGCGGCGTACAGCTGGGCGACCACGAGCCGGTGTTCGACATCACGGTGACGGCGGCGAAGAAGAGCACCTTCAGCCGCCTTTCGCAGAACGAGACGGCAAAGGAGTGCTATCAGCTGGGATTCTTTGCACCGGCCAACGCGGACGCAGCACTGGCGGCGCTGGACATGATGGACTTTGAGGGCATCGAGAAGGTGCGGGAGAGAGTGAGCCAGAACGGCACGCTGTACCAGCAGCTGCAGCAGATGGCCCAGCAGATGCAGAAGATGGCGGCGATCATCGACCAGCAGAACGGCACCAACGTGAGCGAAGCGGCAGGCGCCGCAGCGCAGGCGGCGGGGAACACGGGCAGCGGCAGCGGCGGCACATCCGGCACGAAGAGCACCACCAATTCTTTGGGCAGCGTGGTGGGCCAGAGCGGCAGCAACAGCATGGCGACCCAGGCCACGAAGCGGGCCATGGACGTGAACAACCCGAACAAGGAGTGAGGGACAGTGCCCCGAGGACGGCGGCATGAACTCCCAACGGCATCGCACACAGCTGCCCCTCATCAGTCACCTGCGGTGACAGCTTCCCCCGAGGGGGAAGCCTTACGCACACGACAAGGCTTTTGCAGAGGAAAGGAGAAACAATGATCACGATCATTTATGACGAAAAAGGGCAGGACATGATCCTGCAGGCATCGGGACACGCGGGCTATGCGCCGAAGGGGCAGGACATTGTATGCGCGGCGGTGAGCGCCCTGATGCAGACGCTGGCATACGGCGTGGACGGCGGCACTGTGACTCAGGACCCGGACGGCGAAAACACCCTGACCGTGCGGGCGGCGCAGAGCTTTGACACACTGGCGAAGTTTGAGCTGGTGACGGACGGGCTGATGCTGCTGGCCCAGCAGTACCCGGAGAACGTGCGGTTCATCAACCTGCACGCGAACGATGCGGACAACGTGGATCTGCAGATGTTTGCGGGGAACGAACTCCTTCAGCCGCCTGCGGGCGGCAGAAAGCCCCACCCTGCTGCTGACGCAGCATCTCTCCCCGACGCGGGGAGAGTCTATCTCAGTGAGGGAGCCAGGGGCGAACACATGAAACTGCAGCTGTTGGGGCTGTGGCTAGCAGGATGCAAGGCACGCTCAAGGGCCGAAGCAGACGCTGGGAGCCGCAACCCGTTGGGCGGTTTGGACTTGCAGCAATTTGCAGACGGCGCCGCTGCTTCCGGTGGTGAGGGCGCGGGCGCGGCAGAGGGCGCCGCGGCCCCGGCGGTGCAGGAACCGGCGCTGCGGCCGGCACAGGAACGGATGGCGAAGCGCAGCCACCCGGGCAGGGCGGCGAAAGCGGGCGCGGAAGGGAAAGCGCAAGGAGAAGAGGCATCTCACGCAGCTTCCCCTCATCAGTCACCTTCGGTGACAGCTTCCCCCGAGGGGGAAGCCAGAACGCACGAGGGGGGAGCCGAGAATCAAGGAAGCGAGGGCGAAGAGCAGAAGAACGGCGAAGGCGAAGAGAAGAAAGAACTGAGCCGGACGGAGAAGCGCCGGGCCTTTGGGCAGCTGATGCAGGGCGAGTATTCCGAAGAGTTTGAGGAAGCAATGCAGCGGGCCGCACAGGCAACGATGCAGAACATCCAGAACGCTCCGCCGGTGAAAGCTTTGCTGGACGCGCTGGGCGAAGCCTACGGCATCGACGCGGGAGACATGAACAATCTGGCCGCGCTGACCGAAGCCGTGAAGAGCGGCAAGGTGAAGAACGACGAATACTACGAGACGCTGGCGGCGCAGAAGGGCATCAGCGTGAAGACGGCCCGGGAGATGGACCGGATGGAGGGCGAACTGCAGCGGGCAAACGCCGAAAAGCAGAGAGCCGAACAGATGCGCATTGCCGCAGAGCACCAGCAGCGGGCCGCAGCGGTGCGGGCGCAGTGGGAAGCGGAAGCGCAGAAGCTGGCGCAGAAATACCCCTCGTTTGACTTGGACGAGACGCTGAACAACCCGGCTGTGGCGGACATGATCCGGCGCGGCGTAGGGCTGGAAGCGGCGTACCGCGCGGCCTATTTTGACCAGCTGATGGAAAACCAGGTGGCCTTGACCGCAAAGCAGGTGGAAAGCGGCGTGGCGGCGCGCATCCAGCAGAGAGCAGCCCGGCCCAGCGAGAACGGCGTGCACCCCGGCGGCGCCGCCGAGATGAAGCCGGACGTGGCCCACATGACCAAGGCCCAGAGGGCAGAGCTGGCGCGCAGGGCACGGCGCGGAGAGAGAATCGTGCTGTGAGGGGGGCCTCAGGGCAGCGGCATGCCCTCTCAACGGCATCGCACGCAGCTACCCCTCATCAGTCGGCTGCGCCGACAGCTTCCCCCGAGGGGGAAGCCTTGAGACGACCCGACGCGAAAGCGCGAGGCAGATAAAAAACACTTTTTTGAAGGAGGACAAACAAATGAGCATGAAGAAACTTGATCTGCAGATGTTTGCGGACGCAAGCGCACAGCTGCAGAACACCACCAGCGCATCCGGCATGACCGCCGAGATGAAGACCTACTACGAGAAGACCCTGCTGGACCTGGCAGAGCCTGCACTGGTGCATGACCAGTTTGGCGACTCGTACCCCATCCCGGCGAACAACGGCAAGACCATTGAGTTCCGCCGGTACACGGCGCTGCCGAAGGCCACGGAGCCCCTGACCGAAGGCGTGACCCCGGCGGGCCAGGCACTGACCGTGACCACCCTGACCGCAGAGGTGCACCAGTACGGCGGCTGGGTGGCCCTGACCGACATGCTGGACCTGACTGCCATTGACAACAACGTGGTGCAGGCCACGAACCTGCTGGCAAGCCAGGGCGGCAGAACCATGGACACCATCGTGCGCGACATTCTGAACGGCGGCACCAACGTGATCTATGCGCCCAAGGTGACCGACGACGCGGAGACCGCCGTGACCAGCCGCGCAGGCCTGGACAAGACCGCGCAGCTGACCGTGGATGTCATCAACCAGGCCGTGGCCCTGCTGCAGGCGCAGAACGCTGACCCCATCGGCGACAGCTTTGTGGCCATCGTGCACCCGTACACCAGCTATGACATCCGCCGCGACCCGGCATGGATCGACGCCCACAAGTATGCAGCGCCGGAGGAAATTTTCAACGGCGAGATCGGCAAGATCAACAATGTGCGCTTTGTGGTGAGCAGCGAGGCGAAGATCTGGAAGGGCGACGGCTGCCCGGCGGGGCTGGCCGTTTTCAGCACGCTGGTGCTGGGCGCCCACGCCTACGCCACCACCGAACTGGAGGGCGGCGGCATGCAGCACATCGTGAAACAGCTGGGCTACGGCGATGACCCGCTGAACCAGCGCGCCTCTGTGGGCTGGAAGGCCACCAAGACCGCTGAGCGACTGAACGACCAGTACATGGTGCGCATTGAGAGCTGCTCGGCACGCTACAGCGAAAAGGCGCTGGCGAACTGACGTCTGAGAGATCGACAAACCGCAAAAGCAGCGCCCGAGGGCAGCAGCATGACCCTCTCACCGTTTCCGTCTGCCTTCGGCAGCGCGAAAACGGAGCTCTCCCGAAGGGCGAGCTTTTCTTAAAGGAAGGAGTATTTATAATGGCAGTGAAGAAACAGGAAGCCGCGCAGGCGGCGCAGACCGAAGAAGCAAAGAGTGCAGCCACTGAAGAAGCTGCACAGGAGAAGGACACCGAGATCGTGCATCTGTTCAAGGACAACGGCCGCTACAAGGAGCCGGTGTTTGTGGCGGTGAACGGCGAGGCGTATCTGGTGCAGCGCGGCGTGGACGTGGAGGTGCCGAAGGCAATTGCCGAGGTGCTGCGCCACAGCGAAGAGATGGACAACGCCGCTATGGCAAAAATCATGGCAGCGGAAGCCCGTGCGGCGGAGCAGGCGCAGAGGGTGTAACTCCTTCAGTCTTGCCAGCGGCGCGGGAATGGCGCCCGAGGGCAGCGGCATGCCCTCTCACCGTTTCCGTCTGCCTGCGGCAGCGCGAAAACGGAGCTCCCCCAAAGGGGAGAGCTTTTCTTAAAGGAAAACGGCACCCGGTACAGCGGCACTCTGGCTGTGCCGGGTGTTTTTTGTTAGGGCAGAATTCTATTTTGAATGGCCGACGCGTGCGCTCTGGCCATCTTCAGCGGAAAAATTATTTTTAATTTTGCATTTGTCGCGGCCTGCGGGCCGCTCCAAATGCGTTTTCACGGAAGGGGCCCAAACCGGGAGCTGCTGCTTTGAGTAGGCAGCTTGTGCGGAACTGGGCCGTAAGGAAGGTGTATGAATGACAGCGGGCAGTGCAATCGAGCAGGCCGACGAGATGCGGCCGAACAATGAATTTTCGGACAATTTGAAACAGAACTGGCTGCGGCAGTGCGACAGCAGGCTGCGGGGCAGCGTGGTGAACCGCAGCGCGACCGGCGATTTCGACGCCGTGGGCGCGGACATCAGCTGGGAAGACGGGCTGGAATATGAGACGGAGCTGCTGGCGCCGGAACAGTTCTGCCCGCTGTATGTGCACTGGGTGTGCGCACAGATCGACCTGGCATTGGGCGAAGTGGCGCGGGCAGCCAACGAGATGCAGATGTACAGCGACTATGTGCAGGAATTTGCGGCATGGATGCGGCAGAAGTATCCCCCGGCGGGCGGCGTGCAGTGGAGGTATTGAGAAAAGCATCGCACACGGCTTCCCCTCATCCGGCGCTGACGCGCCACCTTCCCCCGAGGGGGAAGGCTTTAGAGGGGGCGGGAAAGGAGCAGAAATGTGATCGACGGAAGAAACCTGAACATTTTGAACGGCGGCAGGCAGATGCTGCGGGCGTTTGGCGGGGTGAACGAGACATACGGGTGCAGCGAGGCGGAGCTGAGCAGCAGCCTGAATTTTTCGGGCCGGGGGTATCCGGCGCTGGAAACGCGGGCACCGAGGAAGAAGACCCGGAACGTGAGAGACGTGAACGGCATGTATCACCTGAACGGCCTTTTGATGTGCCGGGGCACCACGCTGGAATATACGCCGGACGAGGCGGAGACCCGGGCGGTGGTGCTGGAAAACGCGCTGAGCGATGACCGCAAGGCGCTGGCGGGCATGGGCTCGAAGGTGCTGATCTGGCCGGACAAGAAAGCCTTTGACACCGAGACGGGGACGCTGACGGAGCTGACGGCGGAGTGGGCCATTGGGACAAAGAGCGTGACCGTGACGCCCTGCGACACGGAAGGAAAGACCTACACGCCGGACAGCACCGGAGAAACAGAGCCGGAAGAGCCGAAGGACGGGCAGCTTTTTCTGAAAGGCGACCCGGAAGAGCCCTACGGGGCCGGAAGCGTGCTGCTGAAATACAGCACGAAGAACAAGAAGTGGACGGAAATTCTGCTGCAGACGCTGCGCATCGAGTGCCCGGGGGTGAGCGGGAACATCCGGGAGGGAGACACGGTGACGCTGAGCGGGATGCCGCAGGCCGTGTGCGACGCGCTGGCGGCAGGGCTGAACGGAGAGATCAGCATCGGGACACTGGAAGGCGACAGCATCATCACGGCGCTGACGCCCCAGGAAGAGAGCCGCAGGTATTACGGCAGCTGGACGGTGAGCCGGAATGGCGTGAGCTGGCGGAGCATGGACGGAAAGGTGACCGAAAACGAAGCGGCAGCGGCGCCGGTGAAGCTGGAGCGGCGGGTGCCTGACCTGGACTTTGTGACAGAGCAGGGCAACCGGGTGTGGGGATGCAGCCGGAAAGAGAACAGCATCTATGCCTGCGCCCTGGGCGACCCCACGAACTGGTACAGCTACCGGGGAATCGCTTCTGACAGCTACGCCGTGAGCGTGGGCAGCGACGGGGCGTTCACGGGGGCGGCAAGCTGCCTGAGCTATGTGCTGTTTTTCAAAGAGAACTGCATCCACAAGCTTTACGGCACGAAGCCCAGCGACTACCAGATGAGCAGTGTGCGGTGCCGGGGCGTGGCGGCGAACGCTGCGGGAAGCCTGTGCGTGATCGCAGAGACCCTTTATTATCTTTCGCCGGACGGGGTGATGGCGTGGAGCGGAAGCCTGCCTGCGAAGGTCAGCGGGGCGCTGGACACCGGAAAGCTGACGGCGGTGGACTGGGCCATGGGCGGGCAGCTAGACGCGCGGTATTACCTGTATCTGCACCGGCGTGCGGACGCGGAACGCGGCGGGCGGCTGCTGGTGTATGACACGGAAAAGGGCCTGTGGCAGGAGGAAAGCCCGGCGGGCACCGAGATGGTGAGCACCGGACGGCAGCTGTATCTGTGGGACGGCAGCGCCCTGTGGGCCGCAGACCCCGACCGGGAGGCAGAGGGCGAGGAAGAGACGGGGCTGCAGTTTGAGGCGGTGACCGGCGACATTGGCATGAGCGTGCCGGACGACAAATACATCAGCCGGGTGACGCTGCGGATGGACGCGCTGGCGCACACGGTGCTGACCGTGGCGGCAAGCTACGACGGCGGGGACTGGGAGACCGTGGGCAGCTGCGCAGTGACGAAGGATCACCAGCGCGTGAACCTGCCCTTTGCGCCGAGGCGGCACGATCTGATGCGGCTGAAATTTTCCGGCACGGGGCAGATGGCGCTGCGGAGCATGGCGCTGACTGTGGCAGACGCGGGAGGCGCGAGGGTGAGCGGAGCGGTGCCGAGGAAGTAAACCATTTGAAATGGCCGACGCGTGCGCGGGAATGGCGCCTGAGGGGAGAGGCATGCCCTCTCAATCTCACCGTCCGCCTGACGGCGGCGCGGTTCGATAGCTCCCCCAAAGGGGGAGCCAAGAATTAAGGAGGAAAAATGGCGAGTTTAGCGGGGCTGGCGGGCATCGGCCTGCCGAAGTTCAGCGCGGACATGCCGCAGGAAGACGCGGCGGCGCTGAACAACTATCTGTATCAGCTGCAGGAACAGCTGAACTATGTGCTGACAAATCTGGGCAGTGAGAACATGAACGAGGAATTTTTGAAGGGCATGAACGGAGAGTAAACATGAGCAGACTGGACGAGGCGCGGGCGGATCTGGAAGCCTTTGAGAAGACCAAGCCCGCCGACTATGAGAGCAAATATCAGGGGCAGATCGACGACGTGATGGGCAAGCTGAACGGGCTGGGAGATTTTGACTATGACCCGGCGGCGGACACGGCGTATCAGCAGTACAAAAGCCAGTACACCCAGAAAGCGAAGCTGGCGAACCAGAACGCCCAGGCGAACGCCAGCGCCATGACCGGCGGGTACGGCTCCAGCTACGGCACGCAGGCGGGACAGAAAGCCTATGCGGCGACCATGGACAACCTGAACAACGTGCTGGACAGCCTGACGAGCCAGAACCGGGCAGAGTACAACACGAAGAAAAGCGGACTGCAGGAGCAGCTGAGCGGCCTGCAGAGCGCGGAACAGAACGACTACAGCAAGTATCAGAACGATCTGAACAACTGGTACACCGATTTGAGCTACAAGCAGAACGAATACAACAGCGCCTATCAGGAGCACCAGCAGAACGTCCAGAACGGCATGGGATTCTTTCAGGGGCTCCTGAGTGTGGCGTCGTTGCTGCTGCCGTTCTTTTTGTGAGGGGGAAAGGAGAAATAAATGGGGACCATCAAGAGACTGAACGAACAGAAAGACAAGCTGACGCAGGCGGAGAGCGCCATGCCGGGGGCCTATGACGACCGGTATGATCAGGCGATCCAGAACACGGTGTCGGCCATGGGAAGCCAGAACAGCACGGGCTTTGACTTCAACAGCCAGAACAAGGATTACCGGGGCGCGCTGAGCAGGCTTTTCGGCAACCAGGGCGCAGCAGCAGACGCGGCAGCGCAGGTGGCGCAGAGCCTTTCCGGCGGATACGGCGCGGACTGGGCGAAGAGCGCGGCAGACCAGAGCGCGGCCAGCGGGGTGCAGGACGCTGCAGCCGGGGTGATGGCAAAGGCCCGGGCGGACGCACTGACCCAGTGGCAGCAGGAGCTGGCAGGCCAGAGCAGCCAGCTGGACACATTGCTGGGACAGGACAGTCTGGAGCGGGGCGAATATGACGGTAAGGTGAAGGCCGCGCAGAACTGGCGGGGATACCAGCACGACCGCACGGAGCAAGCCCGGCAGGAGAACAGCGACTTTTGGAGCAACGTGTGGAACGTGCTCCAGAACGTGGGCAGCGCGGTGATACAGGGATATGACGCATACAAGGGATACCGCCAGCAGGACTGGGAAAACGCTTTTGCACTGCGGCAGTACAACGACAATCTAAACCGCACCCAGCTGAGCGACCAGACGGCGGCGCTGCAGCAGGCCGCAGCCTACAAGCAGGCGGGCTTTGATGATGCGGCAACGCAGATCCTGACCAAGTACGGACTGGACAGCACGATGCTGGACGCCTGGCAGGGGCTTTCGCAGGTGGATCAGGACAAGCTGACCTATCTGGCCACGGCGGCGGGGCTGGCAGGCAGCGGCTACGACACGGCAGCAAAGAGCTACCTGACGGCGGCAGGACTGGGCACCGACAGCATCGACTATTACAACACCATTGCAGACCGGCAGAACCAGAGCAACCTGAACTATCAGGCCGGACTGCTGGCGCTGCAGAACCGGTACAAGACTGCGGGAACGGGCAGCAGCACGAGCAGGAGCAGCGGAACGAAGAGCGGCACGGGCTCCACGAGCCAGAAAGCGGCCCACACGGATGCAGAATATGACAAGATGTACAGCAGCTACACCGCAAAGGACGCAGACAAGAGCGAGGGCTACAGCTACTGGCAGGGAGAACTGGCGGATGCGGGGCGCATCCCGCGGCTTTCCGGCACAGGCAACCCGGGCAAGGTGAACGGCACGGCCTATGAGCAGGGCATGTATAAAGCGCGGCAGATGGCAAACAGCGGCAGCAGTCAGAGCAAGATCGCGGCATATCTGGCGAACAGCGGACTGAGCAACAGCCAGGTGGCGGCGATCATGAACCAGATCGACTATGAATGGCGCGGAACGAAATGAGATGAGGTGAAAGCATGGGCTGGACGGCACAGGACATTGAAAAACTGAGAAAGGGACAGAACGGGCAGACGGCAGCGGGCACGGGAAACGGTAGCGCACGCAGCTCTGCAGCAGGAACTTCCAGAAGGCAGAGCGGCACGGGCTGGACGGAGGCGGACATTGCGGCGCTGCGGGGCAGCAGCACTGGGACACGGACGACGGAAGCGTGGGAGAACCGGGGAGCGGGAACGAGCACGCGGGGAACGGGAACGAACGGCACGAAAAGCAGCACGGCGGGGAACAACAGCGCACGTAGCCAGAACGGGAGCCTTGCAAATGAGGTGCTGGCGCAGATGGGCGTGAACGCGCGCAGCACGAACCCGAAGCTGCAGCTGGCGGTGCCGCAGGCGAAGCAGAACACGCAGACGCAGGCGTACCCGGGGAAAAGCGGCATCGTGACCGGGCAGAGCACAGCGCAGACAACGCCGCTGCGGGGCGGCACGGCGCAGCCGGAGTGGCTGACGAAAGCACAGCCGGAGAAACAGACAGCAAAGGACGGCACCCCGGTGACCGGCTCCAAGGCGGAGAAGAACACTGCCCCGGCGGCGCGGGTGATGGGCACGGTGAAGCCGACACAGGAAGAAAAGGAAACGGCCATTGCCGACGGGCAAGAGGGCTGGTATGCGCAGCAGGCGCAAAAGCTGAAAAAGAGCTTTGAAGCGGACAGCCAGACCGACCGCTTTGACGAGCTGAACCAGTGGATGGACGCTGACCCGCGGCACCGGCAGCTGGTGAGCCTGATGTGCACCGGAAAGAGCGGCATGGAAGACGCAGCCGCGCTGGGCAGCAGCACCGGCGACCGGGCAGTTGCGGCACGGGAAGAATACAGCCCGGGCGAACTGCTGAAGATGGGCTATACGGCAAAGGAGATCAACGAAGCGCGGCAGTACATCCGGGACTATGATGCCCTGCCTGCATGGCAGCGGACGGTGCGCCGCACGGCAAACACCATTGGCGGCATTGCGGACACCGTGGCAGCGGCCCCGTTTATGGCGGGGGAGAATCTGGTGCAGAGCGTGAAGAACATTTCGGACAGCAGCGCGAACCGCAAGGCGCTGGAAGCCGAGGTGCAGGGAAACCAGAGAGAAAAGAACCTGTATGACCGGCTGATGGAAACCGACATGGACTATCAGCCAAAGTACAGCACCGGAGACCTTTTGCAGATGGGCTTCACCCGGCAGGAGATCGACGACATGCGGGCGCGCATTGCGGGGACAGAAGCACACGGCAGCGTAGACCCGGAAAAGAGCGTGGGCTACCAGCTGTATAAGCGCGGGCAAGACCTGACCGGGGCAGCGCAGGCGGGCATGAACGAGACCGAACGCACGGCACAGGGAATCGTGAGCAGCGCGGGCGAGAACCTTGCTGTGGCAGCCATCGATCCGGCGTGGGTGCTGCCGGTGCTGAGCGCGCAGGGCGGCGCGGAAGCCATGGGACAGGGCATTGAGAAGGGCGACAGCGCCGGAAAGACGCTGGCCGGAGGCCTTGCGAAATTCGGCGCGGGGTGGGCCATCAACTCGGTGGGCGCGGCTGACCTTGCGAAGACCATGGGCAGCGACTACGCAAAAAACACGCTGGCGGGCAAACTGGCGGACGCGGTGCGCAGCGTGGCCGCAGACGGCGCGCTGGCGCAGCAGTACCCGGCCATTGCGAACGCCATCTCCGGCGGCGTGGACAACGCCATGCAGGCGTTTGTGGAGACCTATGCGGACAAGGCCATTGACGCAGCGCTGGGAGACAGCGAAGCGGCGGACAGCATGTTCACGAAGGAGACTTTCCTGAACGCACTGGAAAGCGGCCTGACCGGCGGCGCGTCGGGTGCTTTGGGCGGTGCCGTGGGCACAGGGCTGGCGAAGCTCAACAGCGGCAACGCAAGCTGGGCCGGGCAGATACAGCAGATGGAAGCCGAAGATGCAGCGGCGCGGGTGCAGCAGGAGACAGAGACGAAAACGGCTGCGGAAGGTGCACCCTCATCCGTCGTTGCTGACGCAACGCCACCTTCCCCCGACCGGGGGAAGGCTTACGGGGGGACGGAGGAGGCTGTCCCATCAGGGGAAGCCTTGAGTGTGGCGGAGCAGACAGCTGTGAACGATGACCCGGCGGTGCATACCCCGGCGCAGAACGCCAGCATTGCCCAGTATAAAGACAGCGTTGACCCGGAAATGAAAGCGTATGTGGACAAAGTGCGTGAGGGCAAAGAGCTGCCGCCTTACATGGTGACGGAAACCAGCGACCGGATGCGCAGTGCCATGCAGGAACTGACGGGAATGCAGAGGGTTGGAGACCGCACACTGCTGGATGCAAACGGCGTGAAGCACATCACGAACCGGCATGGCGGCGGAGACGGCAGCGCAGACGGGACTATGAAGGAAAGTGCGGACGTGGCACGGGCAGCCTATGTGCTGAACAACTTTGACAATGCGTATCTGGCAACACGGAAAGCGGACGGATATTTTGACAGTCGTGGCAAGCGTGCGCCCATCGTGATCTTTGAGAAAAAATAGACGGCTCCCACATCATCGTGGAAGCCGTCTGCGATACCAAGCGAGGAAGAAACTTTATTGTTTCGGAGTATTTGTCGTCTGTGGGGGTGCCGGAAAAAGAAATAGCGAAAGCACTGCAGTCCCCTATGGATGCCGCCGAAAGCGACGCCAGGGATACGTCCGAAACGTTAGCTACAGAAACTTCCGCTATTCCGATGGAAGAAGCTCTGCGTCCCCCTATGGATGCCGTTGCCGACCCCAGAGATACGTCCGAAACGTTAAACGCAGTTACTTCTGCCGGAGATTCCCGGCGAACTATAGCCGAACCTGCTGAAGCCGACCACAGAGGACAACCGGAAACCCCGCTGAAGTCCACGGACGCGACCACAGTGCAGCGCACCGGCAGCAGCGCGGACGGGACTCCTGACACCAATGTAACACAGCAGGCGGGCGAAGTCAACAGAAACACGTTGAAAAGCAGCCCGGCGGAGTATGCGGACGTGGAGCTGCGGGCAGACATGGCGAATCTGGACACCGACAGCTGGACGCGGGCAGAGCAGGCCGAGACAGCGCGGACGCTGGCGGAGCACTACCGGATGAGCGACGCAGCGGTGCAGACCGTGGCGGACAACATGCCGGCAGGCGTGGGCGCCGAAGTGTATGCACCGGCAGCGGCGATGATGTACCGGCTGGGCGTGAACGGCGAGGGAGAAAGCTTTGCAGACGCTTTGAAGATGACCGGCGGCGGGGGCGCACTGAGCGGCAGCGTGCAGCAGGTGATGGCCGTGGGCGACGCAGGGCGCACGGCGCTGAACCTTGCGTACCTGCAGGGCAAAGGCGAAGCGGAACGCTACCGGGAGACGAAAGCCGCAGAGCTGGGCAAGCGGCCCGGAAAGGAAGCGCTGCGGCCGGACGCAGGCACCCTTTACGGCCCGGACGGCACGGTGAGCAAAAGCAAGCGTGCCGATGACGCGCTGATCGAGCTGACGGCGGGGGCAAACGGCGTGGCGGCGCAGCGGGTGGTGAAGGGCCTTGCGGACAACGCCAAGGGCCTGATCCGGAGTGCGGCGGGCGCGGTGTTCTATTCCAGCGAGGCGGACACGGCCACCGTGCTGCACGAAACGCTGCACGAGGTGAACAGCTGGGACGCAAAGGGCGGACAGGAACTGATCGACGCCTTTGAGCACTATCTCGTGGTGCAGAACGGCATGGAG
Source organism: Barnesiella intestinihominis (assembly GCA_963656875.1). GTDB lineage: Bacteria > Bacillota > Clostridia > Oscillospirales > Ruminococcaceae > Faecalibacterium. The sequence continues at coordinate 22,760 of CAVKKE010000010.1, forward strand.
AGCGTGCAGCAGCTGGTGGAAAGCTACCTCGACCGCTATGAAAAGGCGGGCCAGAGCCTGACCTACAATCAGGCCATGGAAGAGATCACCGCTGACGCGATGCAGAGCATCTTCGGCGACGAAGAGAGCTTCAAGAACTTTTTGCGCCAGCAGGCGGCGGAAGCGAAGATGAACGCGGCCGCGCAGGGCAAGACCGACCGGGTGATGACCAGGATCGAGAACCTTTTGAAGAAGGTGCTGAGCGACATCAAGAGCCTTTTGGTGAAAGAGCCCACCAACGCGGCGGCGAAGGCAGCGCGGACGCTGACCGAAGCGCAGCTCGCCGACCTGCAGCAGATCTACTTCAACCATCAGGCGGACGCGGGCGAAGCTTACCGCGCGGCGCTGGAAGCAAACGGCGTAAACAAAAACGCTGCCGACATCAGCGACGCGGCAGCGGGCGAGGGAAAGTATTCGATCGACCCGGACTACGCCGAGAAGATCGACGAGTGGGACAAAGAAGGACGCTCGGACGACGAAGTGTTCATTCTGGGCCGAACTGGCGACACGCTGCAGCAGCTCGGCGCACGGGAAAACGACATCTACATGAACAGCGAGAAGATCAACCGCATCCTGCACGACCACCCGGAGATGACGCTGGAAGAAATCAAGCGCATCCCGGAAGTGCTGGACGACCCGGTTATGGTATTGACCAGCCAGAACAAGGGGCGCAGCCGCCAGAATACCCGCCTTGTGATGTTTGGCAATGTGAAAGCAAAGGACGGCAGACCGGTGCTATGCATTTTGGATCTGCGGCCGGTGGAAAACCACATCGTCATCAACGATATGCAGAAGGTAGCAAGTGCTTACACAAAAGATGTGAATCCAGTGGGATTTGTCCGAAACAGCACGGTGCTGTATCTTTCTGAAAACAAAGAAAAGACCACCGAATTGTTCCGGACACTAGGCTTCAAAATGCCTAGCGAACTACAATCCAGTGGTCTCATAGGAAGTATAGCATACGGAAATCAGGACGTCAAGCTGAGCGGCGTGAAATTTACAGAGCTGGAAGGAGCACCGGAGACCCGCTATCAACTGGATGTGGACAACGAGGACGTGGAAGCAGCGAAGGAGGAGCAGCTGGGCAAAGGGCGCGAAGCGGCTGAGACGGTGCAGAAGATCGCAGAGATGACCGAGGGGGCAAAAGTTTCGGACGAGAGCCTGGAACGCATTGCCCGGAAGATGGTGAAAGCCAGCGACAGCAAGGCCGACGTGAAGACGCTGGCAAACCGCCTGCGGGCACTGAGCGACTACCTGAGCAGCGGAAAAGCCGACATGGCGCAGGCCCACGGCTTTGTGCTGGACATGGCGCAGCAGATCATGGAGCGCAGCGCAAAGAAAAACGACGAGCTGTGGAAGCAGTACCCGGAGCTGCACAAGATGGGCATGAGCCTTGAGAAAGGCAGCAAGGATTACAACGAGGTGCTGTACCGGTACGGCAGCTGGGCCGAAGCACGCAAGGAGCTGGCAAAGCACGGCGTGCAGCTGACGCTGACCAAAAAGGGCGAGATCAGCCGGTGGGATGCGGACTTCACGGAGCTGCAGGGCATCGGCGGAGGATTGTTCCCGACCGAGACGCCCACGAGCGCGGCGGACGCGCTGGAAGCCATGGCAGCGGCGCACGACGCCATCCGCCCCACGATGGAGAGCGCCTACGACTCGGACTGGGACGCAGCCAAGCAGGAAATGGCGATGGAGATCTGGGGCGAATACCTGGGACTGCCGGGCATCGCCAGCGAGAAGAACGCGGCGCTGCGGGCGGAATTTGCCGAAAAACGGGAGCAGATGAACACGGCGGCGCGGAAAGAGGCCATGCGGCTGCAGGCCGAAGCGAACCTTGCGGTGGCAAAGCAGCGGGGCGCAGAGCGGCAGAAGATGCGCAAGGGGTATGCGGTAGCACTGAGCAGCGCCGAAGCGAAAGCAGCCGGCGCACAGAGCCGGGCAGATGCACAGGCGCAGAAAGCGAAGGAAAAGGCACAGCGGCTGGTGGCGCAGGCACAGGCCCGGAACGCCGAGAAGCTCAAGCAGATGCGGGAGAGCCGGGACAAGGACAACACCCGGCGGGCCATCCGCAGGGCAACGGGCGAACTGACGAAGATGTTCGAGCACCCGAGTGAGAAGAAGTATGTGCCGGAATACCTTTTGGACAAGGTGCGGCCCGTTTTGCAGCTGGCGAACGAAGCCATCGGGAACCGGGAAACGGCCCAGCGGCTTGCCCAGTGGGCGCACCGGGGCGAGGAAGGCTGGACGTATGCACCCATGAAGGACGACAGCGCCCAGCTGGAAAAGACCATGAACGGCCTGACCCGGGGCATCCAGAAAGAAATGAGCAACAGCGACCGGGCACAGCTGGAATGGCAGAACAGCGGCATTGAGGAAGCCATCAGCGAATGGCTGCTGGACGTGAACGAGAACCGGGAAAAGGAAATCGCGCGGCTGGAAGCCACCATCCGGGAGAGCCGGAAGTGGGGCGAACAGTACGGCGGCGTGGAGGGCACGGCGCTGGAAGCCTATCAGAACGCGCTGCAGGACGAGCTGAACGGCTACAAAAACGGCGGCATGGCGGCGCTTTCTGCCGACGAACTGCGGGGGCTGCGGGACATCATTGACCAGACGCTGCACATCATCAAGATCGACAATGTGGTGGTGGGCGCCGAGGAAGACATGATGATCGACGAGTTCGCCGAAGGAGCGAAAGCGGAGCTGAAAGAAGCAAAGGGCATTGACAAAAAGGAGGGAAAACTCCACAAACTCAACCGGAAATTCAACAGCTACCGGATGAACACCATGAACATCGAGCGGATGTTTGAGCGGATGGGCGGATACGTCCACGGCGGGTACATGGAGAACCTGGGAAAGATGCTGAACGACGGGCAGCGGAAGAAAACGAAGATCCTGATCGAGGGCACCCGCATCTTTGACGACGTGGCGGGGCCCGGACACGAGAAGGAGCTTTACCATTTCACACACGACCTTGTGGACATCGGGCTCGTGGACGACAGCGGCAAGGCGCGGAAGATCACCCACAGCCAGCTGGCGGAACTGGCGCTGCAGCTGCAGAACAAGCAGGGCGTGCACCACATCCTGACCGGCGGCATCACGCTGGAAAACATGGAGGCAAAGCTTTCCGGAGACGCAGAGCTTGCAAAGCTGGACAAGGCGACGGTGCGCGCGGGACAGCTGCAGGTGGCCGACGCGGAGGGAAAGCCGCTGAGCCCCTACGAGCTGAGCCGGAACGAGGACGCGGAGCGGAGCACCCTGCTGGAAGAGGTGGACAAGCACCTGACCGACTACGACCGCCTGTGGATGAAGAAGTGGAAAGAAGCAAACCAGCTGATGAGCGGGTACATCAACGAGACGAGCCTGCTGCTGAGCGGCGTGAAGAAAGCCACGACGGAAAACTACATCCACATCAACGTGGACAGCGACGCGAACCCGGAGCAGAATAAGGGCATCCGCTACGACAACAGCGCGGCGAACCCGGGCTTTTTGAACCACCGTGTGAACAGCTCGAAGCCGGTGCTGCTGGTGGGACTTGTGCAGCAGGCAGTGACCAGCATCGAGAACGCGGCGCAGTATGCGGGCATGGCGGTGCCGCTGCGGAACGCAGAGAAAGTGCTGAACAGCATGCAGGAGGGGCGGACGCTGTTCCGCACCATTGAAGAGACCTGGGGCACAGCGGGACGCGAGTACATGAACAAGGCGCTGGCCGACCTGTGCGAAGTGAAGGACAGCCGGGAAGTGGGAGACGGCGCCTTTGCGAAGCTGCGCAGCGCAGCGGCGGCCGCAGCACTGAACGCCAACATCAACGTGACGCTGCTGCAGGCGGCATCCCTGCCCACGGCAGCGGCGGAGCTGGGCTGGGGCGCCACGGGCAGCGCAGCGGGACAGTTTTTGCGGAACATCCTGCCGAGTGAGCTGACGAAAATTGAACAGCGGATGGCGGAGCACGGAGACGAGCTGCTTGCCTACCGCCTGCGGGGCACCGGCGCGGGAGAGATCGGCAGCGCGGAAGCGCAGAAGGGCTTTTTGGGCCGGACCCACGATGCGGCCCGGAACAGCAGCAACAAGGCCGTGAGCGGCGTGACCCGGGCAGCAGACAAGGTGGTGAGCCTGTGGACGGCGGGCATTGGCAAAATGGACGAGATCACCGTGGCGGCAACGTGGAAGGGCAGCGAAAGCTATGTGAAGGCGCACCCGGAAGAGTTTGGCGCCGGGGCAGAAGTGGTGAACAGCCCGGAATACTGGGCGGCGGTGAACGAGAAGTTCCAGCAGGTGGTGGAGCACACCCAGCCGAACTACACCACCATGCAGCGGACGGGGTTCCAGCGCTCCAAAAACGAGATGACCAAAACGCTGATGATGTTCAGCACCCAGCGCCAGCAGAACGCGCAGATCCTGACTGCGGCCATGGAAGACCTTGCGGCCCAGAGGGCGCGGTTCAAGGGCGTGAAGAGCGAAGAAGCAAAGCAGGCAAAGGCTCAGGCAACGGCCAGAGCGTGGAACGCGGTGAGCAGCCAGGTGGTGCAGACGGCGGTGATCGCGGCGCTGGGCGTGGGCGTGAAGTTCGGGCTGCACCGGTGGAAAGACCTGCAGGACGACAACGGCGACATGACCCTGTGGAGCGCGGCAGCGGACTTTTTGCGGCAGTGCATCAAGAGCTTCGGCAGCAACTGGACGGGCGTGAGCGAGATCATGACGGCGGCAGACCTGATCCGGACGGGCGGAACGACCACTTATTCGGCCATCAGCGTGAACGGAATCGAGGTGCTGAACGACATGGTGGACAAGATCCAGAAGGTGTGGCAGCTGGAAGCCAAGGACACCAGCGGCATGAGCGAAGAGGAGCTGAACGACTACAACGACAAGATGCGGGAAGCCATCGTGGACATGCTGGGGCAGTTTGCGGCGGCGCGGGGCATCCCCTATTCGAACCTGAAAAAGCAGGCGGAGGCGGTGACCGGGTGGATGGACACCCTTGCAGAGCACAAAGAAACCGGTGAATGGAACTTCGACAGCCTGCCCGCCAGCGCCACGGGACAGTATGACCGCATTTACAACGCCTACCTGAACGGGGACAGCATCGAAGCCCGGGCGGCGGTGGAAAAGCTGAACGAAATGGTGGAAGCGGGGGTGATCTCGGAGAACAAGATGTACGAGCAGCTGAAAAAGCGGCTGCAGGACAACCCCGACGTGAAGGAAGCGGCGCGGCTGACAAACGAAGGCGACTGGGAAGGGAGAAAAGACATCCTCGACCGGATGGCGGGCGAACTGAACGAGCTTTTGGGCACAGAGGGCAGCGACGCCCGCGACGCTGTGGTGAAAGCCATTGACGCGGTGAGCAACGAAATGTATGCAGCGGCGCGGGGACACGACAAGAAGGACGGCTATTACACCGACCTGAAGCAGGCAGCTGCAGAAAAGAACGTGCAGGGCATGCAGAAAGAAGTGAACAGCCTGCTGAAAGCGGGAAAAACGGCGGACAGCATCAAGGACGCCATCTCGGACGCGGTGCGGGACGAATACAAGGCAGGAAGCGACAGCGACCGGGAAGAGATCGAAGACGCACTTTTGCCGCTGGTGGGCGAAGACGGCGAGACACCGCTTTACACGGACAAGACCTTCAGCGCATGGGCGAAGAGCGCGGAAAAGGAGGAAGAAGAAAAAGAATTTGACCGGCATGATCTGCTGAAGTAAAGAGAGGAAGACAGGGAAAGGCCCCGGCGTGATGGATTTCACGCCGGGGCCTTGTGCATCAATTCCAAAAGTCCGCAGTATCATTGCAGGCGGGGGCGCGGTAAACTGGAAGAAACGAAAGGAGGGGAAAACGCATGATCGTGAGGATCGTGGAAAGGCGGTTCGGCGGGCTGGAATTCAGCCCGGAAATGCGGGTGCTGCACCTGGGCGGGCAGACCAGCGCCAACGTGGAGAAGCTTGAGTTCCTTTTGCCGGAAGAATGGCAGGGCAGGAGCGTGACGCTGCACATCCAGCGGCAGGACGGCACGCTGCCGACGCCGATTCTGCTGGACGAGAACGGCAGCTGCGCGGTGGACAAGGAGTTCACGGCCAGCGCTCGGGGCAGCTGGATGCTGCTGGCGCTGGGGGACGACGGATACCGGGCGTTGACAAGGCCCGCACGGTACGACTGCTATGAGACGCTGGCGACGGACGGCGACACAGAGATCAGCCCGACGCAGTATGAGACCTTTGTGGCGCGGGTGCTGAGCTATGCGAACGACGCACAGAGCAGCGCGAAGGAAGCGCGGAACGCGGCGACACAGGCAAAGGGATACGCCGAAGAAGCGCAGGCGGCACAGACCGCGACAGCGCAGGCGGCGGGCGAAATGGAAAAGGCGCTGGCCGGAACGAAGGAAAACGCAGCGCGGGCCGAAGAGGCAGCGGCGCGGGCGGAAGGATACGCCCCTAAGGACGGCACTGTGCTGAGCGTGAACGGCAAAGGCGGCGCGGTGGTGCTGGAGGCAACGGACGTGAAGGCGGTGCCGGAGGACAGCGCGGGATATGTAAAGAGTTTCAGCCTGACCGGGCAGACCATCACCCTGACGCTGGGCGACGGGACGGTGCAGCAGCTGCAGACGCAGGACACCACGGAGCTGAAAAACATGACCGGCGTGCTGAGCGCGGACAACGGCGGCACCGGAAAGAAAGGCGCCCTGACAGCGCAGGATGTGGGCGCCGTGGCAAGCGGGAGCCGGGACTATCTGAAAAGCGCCGAGGTGCAGGATGGGACCCTGACGCTGAGCTACGGCAACGGAGAACAGAAGAAATTCACGGTAGACCTGACCGGATACTACACGAAAGAAGAAGTAGACCGGAAGATCGCGGCGCAGAAGCTGGCAGACCACCCTGTGGGCAGCATCTACCAGAGCACCAGCCCCACGAACCCGGCGAACCTGTTTGGCGGGACATGGCAGCAGATCGCAGAAGACCGCGTGCTGATGGGAGCCAGCAGCACCCACAAAGCGGGCACCACCGCAGAGGCGGGACTGCCGAACATCTCGGGCAGTTTTACCGGGTTGTCCCGGGCAGGCTTTACAACAGAGGGCGCGTTTTCGGTCACGTCCTCCGGCATGTGGTCGATTGGCGACGAAGGAAGCGACCGGGGCTATCCTGCGGGCGTGGACTTCGATGCGTCCCGCAGCTCCGCCGTCTACGGCGGCAGCGACACGGTGCAGCCTGCCGCCTACTATGTGTACATCTGGCTCCGGACGGCATAAGCGAAAGGAGAGAAGATGAAAGAATACCTTGTGACCCTGATGCCCGGCGGCGCAGTGCGGCTGGCGGGAAACCGGCCGGAAATGCAGCTGGGCTACAGCAAAAACAGGGGAAACTACCGGATCAGGGCGGCAGCGGCCGGAGAGTGGCAGGGGCTGGTGATCCGGGCGGTGTGGCACACGCCGGGCGGCGCGTGCTCGGCCCTGATCGAAGACGGCACGGCGGAAGTGCCGGCCGCAGTGACCGCGCAGGCGGGCGAGGGATGCGTGACCTTTGAGGGCACGGACGGAGAGCGCACTGTGACCAGCGCAGACCTGCACTACCGGGTGAGCAGCAACAGCGGCACCGAAGACGGCACCATGCCGGAGCCGGGAACGCCGGCGTGGCAGGAATTTGCAAAGCCGGTGCTGGACGCAGCCGACCAGGTGAAGAACGCAAAGGAATATGCACAGGCGAACATCCGGGATCTGGACGGCGCGAAGAACAGTGCGCTGGAAGAAATGGGCCGGGCGAAAGCGGCGGCGCTGGGTGAACTGAATGCCGTGAAAGACGGCGTGGAGGGAGCGGAAGCCGAAGTAAAGAGGCAGGCGGATGCATCCGCTGCCAGTGCCGCCAGCGCAAAAGCGGACGCCGAAAAGGCAGAAGCTGCGAAAGCAGATGCAGAAGCGGCGAAAGAGGACGCGGCCGGAAGCAAGACCGCTGCAGCGAACAGTGCAGCAGGCGCAGAACGGGACGCGCAGGAGGCGTCCGGTGCGGCAGAGACTGCTCTGGCGGCCGCTGAGACTGCTCTGCAGGCTGGAAGCAGTGCAGATGCCAGTGCATCTGCGGCAAAGGCCAGTGCGGAAGATGCCGCCAATGCGGCCATGAAAGCCCTGAAAGAGGCGGCGGATTCCGGAGCCTATAAAGGTGATAAGGGAGACACCGGTGCCACAGGCCAGCAAGGCCCCAAAGGCGATACCGGCGCCACGGGCCCGCAAGGCCCTAAAGGCGATACTGGACCTCAGGGGCCTGCAGGAACACCGGGCCCCACCTACTCCAACATGAAGGGAGCAACGTCCACTGCAGCGGGCACGGCGGGCCTTGTGCCTGCACCTGCTGCGGGTGCGCAGGGAAAGTTTCTGCGGGGCGATGGCACATGGCAGACCATTTCGTCCTCCAGCGCTCTGGACGCCTACCCCGTGGGCAGCATCTACCAGACCACCGGCTCCACCAGCCCGGCTTCGCTGTTCGGCGGCACATGGGAAGAGATCGCATCCGAGCGCGTGCTGATGGGTGCCAGCACTTCTCACGCTGCGGGCAGCACTGTGGACGCGGGATTGCCGAACATTGCAGGCACCTTCACGGCCCTGCAGCGGTACTATCAGCAGGGATGGCCCGCCGAGACGGTCTATTTCGCTCCCACCGGTGCTTTCAATTACACCGAAGGAACTTACGTCATCAAGCAGGGCGACAGCTCCACCGGCAACCTCAACAAAAACTTCGATTACACGTTCGACGCATCCCGCAGCTCTTCTGTTTACGGCAACAGCACCACGGTGCAGCCTGCGGCCTACTATGTGCACATCTGGCGGA
>CAVKKE010000011.1:0-30021 GCA_963656875.1 Barnesiella intestinihominis
GAATCAATGTGTTCAATTTGAACACATTGAACGGGGCTGCGACAGTTCGTACCATGTGGTCAAAATGTCCACATGGTACGAACTGTAACGTAGAAGATGTTTCTGGTGAATGACGCTTTGTGTCATTCACCACATCAACTGGCCAGTTTGACCAGTTGATATTGGGTGTGCCGTTCTCCCCACATGGTTTTCCTGCCCCCTTTCGGCGGCGTTTTCCGGCTCGCTCTTGCGAGGTCTTCGCCGGGTATCCCATGCAGACGGTCTTTCAGTTTTCAAGGTTCGTTGCTGATTTGGCAATAAAAAATCGCCACACAACAACCTGAACCTGACCGTCCCTTCCGGGATGGCCTTGGTTCGGGTTCGTTATGTAGCGATAAGAAAGTTATAAACTTGCTCCGGCTCCTTCGGGAGCCGAGCGGGAACTCTAAGTAAATATGTTATATTAAATTGTTGGAATAGATTACCACAAGAATCGAGCTATGTCAACAAGAAGATTTGAAAATACGCCACTTTCGGCGGGCTGCAAGAAAAGGCGATGAAAACTTTGGCAAAAAGAGAGAGGGCTGGACGGTACCAGCTCCCTTGTGGGTCATAATGCCTTTAGAGAATAAGATGCACAGTCGGTGCAATTTTGTGCTGAATATCGGGTTTGGGCGAAGCCCAACAAGTATTTTTGAAGTCGGATTTGAAAAATCTGATTCAAAAATTGCAAGTTGGTACCAACTTGCCCTGCTTGCTACGGATGCAAACACGAAAACTTTCTGAGCAGAAAAATAACCGTCCGCTTCAAGTTGAACTTGAAAACGGACGGTTTGATTTACAAAATGTTTTTTGGATTTTAGAAGCGTCCTGAGAACCAACACCATTGTAGCAAGCAATGCAGACGTATATACATCTGCCATTTTTGCGTTGCAAAAATACTTGTTGGGAAATCCCAAACCCTTGAACTGCATCCGGGGGATGCAGGCTATGCGATTGCATTGCGGAACAAAAGGCAAATGCTTTTAACGAAACAGATAGTGAATCATAGGAGCTTGTCATCCTCCCGCCAACCTACCGTGCGCCGCCCGGAAGACGCTCCAATGTAAATTGCAAGACGAAAATCCATGTTATTCTTGTCCATAGTATGCGTCTTTTCCGTGTTTGCGAAGATAGTGTTTGTTTAGCAGTTCCTGCTGCATGGGGGATAGATTTGGATTCATTGCCTTCGCATGGAATGCCATAAATGCCAATTCTTCCAGAACCGCAGAATTATGAACGGCATTGTTCGGATCGGTTTCCCATGTAAAGGGGTCATGGGAATGCACGAGGACTGCCGGAATATCATCCGGCGACTTATCCTGAAATGTTTCTACGATCACGTTACCTGTTTCTAGTTCATACCGATCGGCAATTTCTGTGGGTGTTATCTTTCGGGTGCAGGGGATTTCTCCGTAGAAGTAGTCTCCGTGCGTTGTTCCATAGGCCGGAATACCAATGCCGGCCTGAGCAAAGGAGGTTGCCCATCGGGAGTGGGTGTGGACTACGCCGCCGATATGCGAAAAAGCGTTATAAAGGGCAATGTGGGTAGCCGTATCAGTGGAAGGTTTCCACTTCCCCTCTACTGTTTCGCCGGTTTTGTGAGATACCACGACCATATCCTCCGGTGTCATGCTTTCATAGGAAACACCGCTCGGCTTTATAACCATTAAGCCGGATTTCCGGTCGATTCCGGAAGCGTTTCCCCATGTGAAGGTAACTAAACCATACTTTGGAAGCTCCAGATTTGCGGCGCAGACTTCCTTTTTAGTTCGTCTAGCATAGGCTTCTCCTTATTTCAACTTCCAAGCCAAGTCATTCAGAAACAGCTGCTGCTCCAGAGATTCTAGCATCCTCCTAAATACATTCTACGGCTGCTCGTTCAACCGCAAGGCCGTTTCGGGATTGCCTGAGATATGCTTCAAACCCGGCAACATCCTCTTGCAAGGGCTCCATAACAAGAGACGTTGCATTTGCAAAAACGTCTTGCTCCAAAAACATTTCCAAGGTGCGTCCGCACCCGACCATCAAGTAAGCTGCCAGAGGTGCCATACCATACGGACCGCCCTCTCCGGCAGTTTTCATGACCCAAACGGGAGAATCTACAGCGACAGCCAGGAGACGTTGTCCCACGATACCGCCAGATGCAGGGCAGGGTTCTCAATGGTCTGCAACGCCGCCAGCAGGGTCTTTTCGTCCCAGATGGTGCGTTCCTCAATGTTGACCTTGGGCGCATCGCGGGGCAGGGGAATCTTGTGAATCAAGTCCCACTCTACTGCGTAGGAGAATGCTGTTTTCGGCAGCGTGTGAACTTCGTGGATGAACGAAAAAAGATTGTTCAAATTAAGATTTTGTCAGAGAAACCATAGATGAACAACAGCCTTTATGGTACGGGCCATGAGGGCTGTTGGTATGAAGGAGAAAATGTCTTGAGAAAGTCAGGATTTGTTAAACTTTGCGCATTCGAATCGCCATATATTGTTTCTCCGGCATGTCGATACGGATACTGCCAGAATAAGTACCGGGCAGCTTTTCAATGGCCATACTCCAAGTGTCGATTAGTTCGATTTTATAGGTGCAGTTGTCTGGCAGTTCATAGGTGCGGAAGGCAGGTTTGAAGAATCCGAAGTAGTACAGGAAATACGAGTTATCATCCTCGCGGCACAGGCACGGCACATCCCAATTGGCTTCATGGTTTTCAGGGGTAAGCTTGAGCGGAGCCACACGTTCCGGGGCATCGGCCATGATTTGCTTCAAAAAGTTGATGCGTTCGGGTGCAGTGCCATGCAGTGTTCCGCCATGCGCCCACCAGATCTGTGAATATTGAACATATACTTCACCATGAGAGAGATAACCGCCGCGGATGCAGCCTTCCCAGAAGCGGCGTACCATTTCTTCGCCTGTGATATTGCCCCAACCAAAGTTGATATTACCTTCATAGGCACATTCATCCACGACAATAGGCTTCTGGTACTGCTGCCGCCACTCACTGACAGCCTCTGCCGTTTTGTATACGTCGATACGTTGGATGCTGACGTGAGTGATCCATGGGCGGGTGTGGTCATAGAGCTTGACACAGTTGTGGATAGAGCGCAGGTGTCCGTAGCAGTCGCGGCCCATTACGACACGGGCGTACTGCTCCCAATCTTCCACGGGCTTCCAAGGCATCAGGTCAAACTCATTCGCCAGCGACCACCACACATTCTTGAAGTGGCATAGACGGTCTACGACATACTTGAGATAGAATACGTCGGTTTCCTTTGGCATTTTGGAAAAGCCCCATTTGTCGTAGGGATGCAGCAGGATAACGTCAGCTTCGATGCCGAGCTCATCCAACTGTGAAATGCGGTGCTCCAAGTTCTCCCAGAAAATCGGGTCAAACCGCTCGAAGTCAAAGCCTTCTTCTTCGCTGCCCCAAAAGGCATAGCGTTCCGGGTTTGTGGTATTGTAGGTGTAGAACTTAGGAAAAATGCACATCCGAACCTTATTGAAAGGGGATGCAGCAAGCGTTTTCAGGGTCTGCTCCTGCACTTCCTCAGACTGGTTGACCCAGGCATAGCAGGTGGTTCCGAAGGGCTGGAAACGGGTTCCATCTTCATAAGCAAAGTGGAAGATAGCCTCTGCCGTCTGGTGTCGTACTTCGTTCATCGGCAGAACGCGGCCATGGTTACCGGGGCGTGCTGGAGTGCATTCACAGTGCAGGTCGATGCCGTTCAGAGCAGAATCATTTGACTGGGTAACTGCTTTCCATGTGCCGGGAGCTTTCGGCATAAAACGCACTTTGTACTGCCCACCACCACAGTAAAAACCGTTTACCGTGTAATAGTCTGAACCATTCGTAAAGGTGGCATTGAGCCAGACCTCTTTGAACGGATTCTCCACGGCAGTACCGTTCAAAGTCATTTCAAAAATCTTATATTGTTCTGTCATGGGGACGACTCCTTGTTTACGATTCGGATCAATCTAACTCCAGATCCTCAAAGCCGGTAACTGATTCAAACCGGCGGGTGCGTACCTCCATCATTTCGCTGATGAGTTCGGCGGGCAGGCAGAGCGCACCGGCCATCCGAAGCAGAGTGCTGACATCAGATGCGGTGAGCAGGTCTGTGCGGCAGAGGAAGCGGAACAGCTCTGCGTAAGCCTGTTGAGGCGGGCAGGGCATGAACTGCGCGGCATGGTCAAAATACTGTACCAAAACGGAGCAGTACCACTGACGGTCAGCGGGAGACAGTCCAGCAGAGGCTTCCAGCCGGGCCAGTGCCATGCGGGCCGAGAAATCCAGCCGGAACGCGTCTTGGGCCAGTTGGTCGAAGTAGGGTATCGGCTGGGTGAAAAACAGCACCGGTACCCGCAGGATGGCTCCGAATTTGGCATCACCTGCCAGAATTTTATCCCGGGCCATGGGCAGGCCCAGCCGCGCCACCACATGGCCGGAAACGTCGGCCTTTTCCAGCCAGAGCAGTACGGCAGTGTGGTCAAATGCAGACGCAGCCACTGAGACCGAACGGCTCCAATCTTCACACCCAGCATCTCGGGCGGTCAGGGTCGCCAGATCGGAACTGTTGAAGCTGTGAGCGCCCAACATTTTAAGCTGTGGGGGCAATGTTAGCTGTTTCAGAGCATGACACCCGGCAAATGCACCCACATCCGGCATGACCTGGTCCGTGGGGTGGGGCAGATAGCCCAGAGCCTGCAGCTGCTCCGGCAGATGGACGCTGGCCAGGCGGCTGCAGTCGCCAAACACACCGGCAGGCAGGGCGGAAATGGCATCCGGCAGGGTGATGGAAGTTAGATTTGTGCAGTGGTAGAACGCGTAGGGACCAATGTGAGTGATGCTGTCCGGCAGTGTGACGGAAGTCGGCCCGCCTTCGTCCAGCGTCTCTGTAGTGACATTGCGCCCCATCCGCATACAAAATATGCTGAAACTGATAGGCGATTGCCCAAACTGCGCAAAGCAGCCCTCATCCAGATGACTGGCAGCAAAGGCGGTGGCGGCAATGGCGGTGACGGTGCGGCCTTCTACGCTGTCAGGCACCACTGCAGGCCGTGCCAGCCGAGGCCAGCGCACCAGCGCCAGAGAGCCGTCCGGCAAAGGGGCAAAATCGGCTGTCAGGGGCAGGGCATCGGTGTCGGATTCTTCGTTCAGATGGCCAAGCCGTGTAAACTCTGCGCTCATGTCGGGAGCGTCGCCGCCCCAATCATCCTCGTCATCCTCCTCCTGCAAGAGAGCTGCCAGCGCAGCTCCGGGCAGGGAGGAAGCCTTTTTTATTTCCGGGGCGGGGGGTGTCCAGCGGCTGCCCAGCGTTCCGGCGTTGGTTACTTCAAATTGCAGCAGTTCCATTTTACACCAGTCCTGTCAGATCGATTTGGTGCAGCAGCTGCTCCGACTGCCGGTGCAGCAGCAGATCCCGGCTGGCTGCAAAGTAATCGGTGCTGAGAAACTGCCCCAGAAATGCGGTGGCTACGGGAGCTACGGTCAGATCGTTTACCGCCATGCTCAGCTCCGTTCCCTTACCGAAGGCTTCCTGTAAGAAACAGAGCAGATTGCCAAGCTTCTTCTGCGTTTCAGCGACCTCAGCCTGCAGGTCGGCGACCGAGCGCTGATAGCAGGCCTTGAGGGCGGCAAAAGGGGTGGAGCCGGAAAGTTCTCCGTGCCATTGGGCAGTCAGCGATAGCAGATCGAGATAGACCTTCTGCCGGGCAGCGGGGGCTTTGTTGGCTTCGGCACGCCAGTTGTCCTCCAGCCCGGCGAGGGCGGTCAGGGCATCGCCGGGAACATCCAGCGTCCCGCGCTGGGCTTTGAGGGCGGCCACGATAAGGCGCAGCGCATCGTGGCGCAGGGTACAGCGTTCCATCTGCAGGAACACTGCTTCCAGCAGCAGGCTGACAAGGCTCATTCGCTCGTCCATCTTGGCGCTGCGTGCCTGCGTGAGGACATCCTCATCCCACACGCCCTGCAGGATGGCATCAATATTGTAGGCCTGAAGATATTTCTGATAGAGTTCGTAGTAGATGGCAAAATCTCGGGCAACCTGCTTGTTCTGCAGATACTGAGTGGTCAGCTCCTCGCTAACTGCAAGGCCCAGTTCCTCGTGATACTGCAGGATCTCGGAGAGGTCCTCCCAGGCACGGGGCGTTACCACGGTCAGACCGTCCACAGTGGTCTCGACCTTGTAAAAATCTTCGGGACGGATATCCAGATAGCTGATGACGCTGCGGCTGACACCGTGTTCCAGTGCATAGGCCTTCCACGCCTCATAGCTTGGCTCAACCTCGATCACCTTCAGCCGGTCACGGGTGGCAGCGTCGAACTCCCGGACGCTTTTGTTGAAGCGGGGCGGGTTGCCGGCGGTGACCACCACCCAGCCCTCGGGGATCTGGTGTCCACCAAAGACTTTGTATTGCAGGAACAGCAGCATGGCAGGGGAGAGAGTCTCGGAGACGCAGTTGAGCTCGTCCAGAAACAGGATGCCCTGCGTTTTGCCGGTGGTGCGCATACAGTCGTAGACGCTGGCAATAATCTCGCTCATGGTGTATTCACTGACCTGATAGTGCTTGCCGCCGTATTCCTTTTCTACGATCACAGGCAGACCCAGTGCGCTCTGGCGGGTGTGGTGGGTCATGGAATAGCTCACAAGGCCAAGCCCCATCTCATCGGCGACCTGCTGCATAATGGCAGTCTTGCCCAGGCCTGGCGCACCCAGCAGGAAGATGGGCCGCTGGTGCACCAATGGAAGCCGGTAGCGGCCCAGAGCGTCCTTCTGCAGGTAGATCTGTACGGTATTTTTGATTTGTTGCTTTGCACTTGCTATATCCATGATTCGATATCCTCCTCGGTTCTGGTCTTCTGCGGTTCAAGCAGGCGGATGTTGTCAGTGGTAAGGACAGCCCGGATGGCCCAGCTGGGAACGTGGGGGCTGATGTGGTCGTCACGGTTAAAGATGAAGGCAGTCTTGTAGGCAGGGGATTTTTCCGGGTAGGTGCCCACGCCGTCGGTAAAATAGAGCAGGCCGTTGAGGTTCGTCAGCTTTTTCTCTTCCAGCAGCCTGTCTACATAGGCGAACACCGGCCGGAAGTCGGTGCCGCCGAAGCCTCGGAGCTTCAGCCGGGGGATCAGCTCATGCAGCTGGTCCAGACTGGTCAGCCGCTCCACGCTCTGCACCTCGGCATCGCATTGGATGAAATAAATCTCTACCCGTTCGGTGAAGGAACCGCTCTGCCGCAGAACGTCGCAGGTGCGCTGCAAAAAGCTCTGAACGATATCGCCCTGTACACTGCCGGAGGTATCGATGGCAATCACAAATTCCCGGATGCGCTTGTCGTCCCGGTATTCCAGCGGCTCGACCAGAGGAACGTTGCCGTAGGTGCGCAGACCGTAAGTGTAATAGATGAGGTCAAATTCGTCCTCGGAAAGCTGTAGCACCTCGTTCTGCGCCCCGAACCGGCGAAGAAAGTCGGTATAGTCGCATCCTTCAAAGATCACAGGCTCTAACCCGTCCATCAATGCTCCGGCACGCTTGCCGTGACGGCGGCTGAAGGTCTCCAGATCGGTCTTGGCCTGGCGGGCCAGCTGCTTCCATTGTCTGCGCAGGGCTTCCTTTTGCCGCTGTTGCATCTGCTGCAGCGTTTCGTCTTGGGGGGCGGCTTTACGCAGCTCGGTCTCGTTGGTGATATCCTCATCATCCCCGGCGGGCAGCAGCTGCCCATTGGAAGCCGGACGAGAGCCGGGCCGGGGTGCAGCATACCAGAGCGCATGGCTGTCCCGGGCAAACAACCGGGTCAATTCCGCCAGAACGTCGGCGGAGTACTGCCGTTCCAGCAGAAAATTATAGATGGCTTCTGCCGTCAGGTGAGGGCAGGCATCCTGCAGGCGGCTGCGCCAGCTGTCCTGTGCAGCATCATCCGGCAGGGCGCAGGAGGGAATCTCCAGTTCCCGGATGATTTCCTCTGCGGCAATGTCGCAGGCAAGGCTCCACAGGCGGTGATCCACTTCCTGCCGTTGGAAGGGATGCCCCAGAAGGAAGTGCAGGGTGACGTGCAGCAGGGCACGGGTGGGCACAGACTGATGTGCACGGAATGTGCGGAGCAGCGTTTCGGGGCAATAGTACAAGCAGCGGCCATCCCCGGCAAACAGGGTGTCCAGCACAGGGACAGGAATCGGCTTCAGTTGTTCCAGAGTGGAGGATAAAAAACGCAGGTCGGCAGTCAACCGACTCTGTGCCAGCAGCAGCACCTGTGCGGCCAGTTCGTCCGCCGCAGGAACAGGAGTCTGGATGGGCTCGGGCATAAGAGAAAACTCCTTTCTGCCCTAAGGGCAGGACAGTATCCTTCAAAAACGGCAAAACCAGCCGACACCACCCGGAGCACCGGGTGGAAGTCTGCTGTGGTTTGCACGCATTCCGTGGCGTGTTGCGGGTACTCCGCCCGGCAGACGTTTCGGAATCAGAATGAAGGAATGGGTGAAAAAAAGGAGGAAGGTGTTTCTTTTGGTGAGACCTCAGAACAGCAGCCCACAGGCCACGCAGCCCACAGCGACCATAATGGCAGATGCAAGCCATGCGTAGGGGAGGGTGTGCTTCTGGTGATCGCCCAGGTCCTGGCCGGAAAGGCCCGGCAGCAGGAAGGTGGCACCCGTCAGGGGACTGAGCGGGAAGCCCAGCGTCATCTGGCCCATGATGGAAGCCTTTGCCACAGCCAGTGCATTGCCGCCCATAGCGGAAACAGCGTTGGCGATGACCGGCATAACGCCGTAGTAGTAGGAGTCCGGGTCAAACAGCAGGCTCAGCGGAACGCTGAACAGGCCGACGATGGGGGCAATGAAGGTGCCCATGCTGGTGGGGATGATGGAGACCAGAGCGTCGGTCATGGCAGCCAGCATACCGGAATTTTTGACCACACCGGTGAATGCGCCTGCGGCAAAGACGATGGAGACCATCAGGAATGCGGCTTGTGCGTGACTGTTGATGATCTTGTGCTGCAGATGTGTGTAAAGGTGGTCAGAGATCAGAACACCTGCTTCTCATGCAGAGCGTTGAACTGCTCTTCGGTCATGCCCAGAACACCCTCAAAGATATCCCGGTTGTTCTGCCCCAGCTGGGGAGCGGGAGTGCGCACAGAGGGCTTGGTGTCCATCAGTTTGATGGCACAGCCGTTCACGGTGACCTTGCCCAGGGTGGGATGCTCCATCTCCACGAACATCTCGCGCTCTTTGACATGGGGATCATCCAGGATCTCCTTGATGTTCATAATGGGACCTGCGGGGATGCCATGGGCCAGTACCAGATCGGCGGCCTCGCTGGGGGTCAGATCCTTGATCCTCTCCTCAATGACTTCAGCAATGGCATCCTGATTGGCCAGACGGCCCGGCATATCCACGAACCGGGGATCGGTGATCATGTCCGGGCGGTCCAGAATCTCGGTGCAGAGCTTTTCGTACAGCTTCTGGTTGCCTGCCGCGATGATGACTTTGCCGCCCTTGCAGGTGAAGCTGTCGTAGGGGGAAACAGCAGCATAACGGTTGCCCATGGGGGCCGGGATGTTGCCGGTCTCGATGTACTTCAGGGCAGTGTTCTCAGTGGCAGCAATCATGCTGTCCATCAGACTCACGTCCACCCGCTGCCCTTTGCCGGTAATGGTGCGGGCGTTGACTGCGGCAAGGATGCCAATGGTTACATGAAGCCCGCCCAGAATATCACCCAGCGCCGAACCGGCACGGGTGGGCTCTCCGCCCTTGGAACCGGTGATGGACATCATACCGCCCATGGCCTGAGCCAGGATATCATAGCCCGGGCGCAGGTGGTAGGGACCGTAGCAGCCAAAGCCGGAGACCGCCGCATAGATGATGCGGGGATTGATCTCCTTCAGGATATCATAGCCCAGCCCCAGCTTGTCCATTACGCCGGGGCGGTAGTTTTCCACCACGACATCCGCTTTTTTGACAAGCTCCTTGAAGATCTCCTTGCCCTCAGGGGCCTTCAGGTTCAGGGTGATCCCCTTTTTGTTGCGGTTGATGTTGGCAAAATAGACGCTTTCCCGCTCACCGTTCAGATTTTCGGCGCGGAAGGGGGGATAGCTGCGGGTGTCGTCACCGCCTTTGGGAACCTCGATCTTGATGACGTTTGCGCCCATGTCAGCCAGCATCATGGTGCAGAAGGGGCCGGCAAGCACACGGGTCAGGTCGAGAACCGTCAGGTTCTCCAATGCCATATGTTCACTCATGTTACAGCTCTCCATCCTCAACATGGATCTTCATGCGCATCACGGCACTGCCCATGGATTTGCCCAGGCTGTCCAGACGCAGGCTCATGGTGGCACCGCCGCCCAGAGCGTGCTTCATAACAAAGTTGAAGCCATTCAGGCTGGGTACATCGTAACGGGTAATCTCGCCCTTGACCATGTCGCCGAAGAAGGCTTTGAGTTTTTCGGGGGTCACCTCGCGCTCAATGATCTTGTAGTATTCCGGTTTGCGTGCATACACACAGACATTGCTGGTATCACCCTTGTCGCCGGAGCGGCCGTGAGCAATATCGTTCAGATAGATCTCTGCCATCTTACTTCACCTCCAGAATGTGACTTTCGACCTGTACAGCATCGCGAGGCACAGTGGTGGGCCAAAGTGCCATCACTTCCTGCACGCGGGCGCGGCCGCCGAAGAAGGAAGCACCCGGAGGGCCGTTCAGCTGCAGGGGGCTGATCTCAGGAATGATCTTGGCACATTCACTCTTGTCCTCGCTGAACACAGCAATGCGCAGGACACACTCGTTCAGGTTCTTCAGTGCTTCTTCGCTCATATCGGCCACGCCCAGATGCAGGCTGTTCAGGCCGATGTAGCTGATGTGGATGTCATCGGCCTTCATGCCGCGGCGCTGCATCTTCTTCATGATGACCTCAGCGCAGTACTGGGCCTTTTCGTAGGCATCGGGCCAGGCAAAGCTCAGCATGGAAACAGTCTTCCAGCCCTTGTGGTAACCCACGCAGAGCTTGAGTGTGTCGGGGCGGGGCTTGCCCTTGACACCGCCGATGCGGACACGGTTGTCACCCACCTGGGTGATGGTAGCATGGCTGATATCCACGTTGACATCCGGGGTCAGGTAGTTGGCGGGATCGTGAACCTCGTACAGGAACTGCTCCTTGCAGCTCTGTTCGCAGATGATGCCGCCGCAGTCGGGAGCCTTGGTGATCTCAAAGGTGTCATCGGTCAGCTCCGCGATGGGGAAGCCCAGCTCGTCCATGCGGGGGACATTGCGCCAGTCGTACATATAGTTGCCGCCGGCACCCTGACCGCCGCACTCCAGCAGATGGCCTGCCATAATGCCGCGGGCCAGATTGTCCCAATCGTCAGCAGCCCAGCCAAACTCGTACTTCAGCGGGGCCAGGAACAGGGCGCTGTCGGCCGCACGGCCGGTGATCACCACATCGGCACCCTCTGCCAGGCATCCCTCAATGCCCTCATGGCCGATGTAGACATTGCAGTTGTAGATCTTGTCCAGAATATCATTGAAATTGCCGTCGTAGTCGAAGTTGGGGAAGGTCCAGCCATCTTTCAGCAGCTGCGGGATCTTATCCTTGATATTATCGCCGGTCACATAACCGATCTTATAGCCGCTCATGCTGTTGCCTTCTGCCCACTGGCGGATGCCGTCCACACAGCCATTGATATTCATACCGCCTGCGTTGGTGCAGATCTTAATGTGCTTGTCCCAGGCTTCCTTGCCGGCCTCCTTCAGGATGCGGGTGGTGAAGTCGGGCGCAAAGCCCTTGGTGGGGTCCTTGAGCTGCTGCTTTGCCATAATGGAAAGGGTCAGCTCTGCCAGATAATCACAGCCCATATACTGGATATCGGCATTGCGGATCATGTGGATGGCCGCGTCCGGGCTGTCGCCCCAGAAGCCCTGGCCACCGCCGATTGCAACTTTCTTCATTCGATAGCCTCCTTATAGATGAAAAGATGATATCAGCGCCAAACATGAGTATAACGTTTGACTCAATCGTCGTACTTAGTCTAGTGCAACGATTTACTGAAGTCAAGAGTGAAAAACAAGACTTTGCCGCTTTTTACCGAACTTTGGCGGAAAGACCAAAAACAACACAAAAAATAAAGCACTCTGCACAAATTCCACCGCAGGGCGGGGGCAGGGTGCTTTTTTTGCTTGTCAAGATAAGCGGAAATGGGTAAAATAAATCTGATATCAGGAAAAGGTGGGACAAGCATGGTTACGATCAAGCAGATTGCGCAGGAGGTCGGGATCTCGTCCAGTACGGTCAGCATTGTTTTGGGCGGCAAGGCGGCAGAGCGGAAGATCAGCACGGCCACGCAGGAAAAAATTTTCGCGGCGGCGGCACGGCTTGGCTACCAGCCCAATATGGCTGCTCGGAGTCTGCGGGGTGGCAGCGGTGCCAACGAGCTGGTGGTGGCCATGTTCTGGGCACAGGATTTCCGGGCCAGCATGATGCTCCGCTTCTGGGATGGTCTGCGGGCCGAGATCGAAAAAACGGCACGTCCGGTGCGGCTGGTCATCTATCCGTATGTCAACGACCACCTGAAGGAAAGCGAGGCACTGACCAGTGGCGCAAACTGCCATGCGGCCATCATCTGCAATGCGTCCTATGCGGATCTGCAGTTTTTGGAGGACACACAGCTGCCGATTCCTGTGGTGCTGTACAACCGTGTTTGCAATGGGTATTGCAGCGTCAATGTGGATGATCTGAAGATGGGTGCTCTGGCGGCACGGGCTTTTGCAGATCAGGGATGCAAGACGGCGGCAGTTCTGACGAGCAGCCCAGTCTTTGAGGGGATGGAAAACAGGATGCATGGGTTTCGGCTGGAAGGGGAGCACCACGGGTTGACGATCCTGACCAACCGGCATTGTGAAAACAGCATACGAGGCGGTTACGAGGCGGTTTCGCATCGGCTGCGGCATGAGTGGAAGCAGCAGCTGCCGGACGCGGTGTTCTGTGGTTCCTCGGCCATTGCGCACGGTGCGCTACGAGCTTTTTGTGAGGCCGGATATATCGGCGAAAAGCTGCCCCGGCTGATCGCTGTAGGCAACGGCCCGGAGGAATCCGATGCTTTTTCGATCCCGAGCCTGAGTGTGGTCTATCTGCCCATGGAGAATATGGCGCGGGAATGCATCCAGCTGGTGCTGGGGCAGTTGGACGGCCGGATTGCCACGCCGGAAAGCCGACTGCTGCCGATCGAGTACGTTCCCAGGGAGAGCTGCGGGCCGCTGACAGAATACGCTGCACAATAAAAAGCCCCGCACCGGCACGCAAAACGTGTGCAGTGCGGGGAAGAAAGAGCAGTCAGCCCTCGGCGCTGATACAGTACATGGAAAAGGTGCTGGAAAATAACAGGGTGTCGGTCTCGTCTGTGATCTCAACAGCCACCACACAGATGTGCCGGCGGCGGCTGACCGTTCGTCCGCGGGCTGTCAGGCGCCCGGCTTTGACGTTGTGGATGAAGTTGACCGAAGCATTCTGGGTGACATACTGCCGCCCGTCAGAGCGGGCAGTCAGCCCAGCGCAGCAGTCGGCCATGGTGAAAAATGCGCCGCCGTGCACATAACCGTAGATGTTGGTGGTGTCCCGCCGGATGTCCAGCGACATGACAGCGCTGTCCGACGTTACCGATACGATCTCGATGTGATTGTACTGCATGAATGGATTTTCGAGCATTTGTGCAATGTTCTGTTCCTGCATAGGGAGCCTCTTCTTTTTAATTATGGTACAACGTTGTATGAAATGAATTGGACGGTTTTTATTATAATCGCATTTTCCACAGGATGCAAGCAGCAGGAGGTTTGAAAATAAATGGAACGGCCATCATTACGCAGGCAGCTGATTTTGATCTTTCTCGGGGTTGCCATACCCATCGGTGTGCTGCTGAGTCTGCTGCTCTATTTTTCGGGGGCCTACAACCGCAACCGGCTGGCAGCTGCAGCATCCGGCGGTCTGGATATGTTTACTACAAATTTTGAGAATCAGTTGGATTCGGTGGAAAACTACCTGCTCAATCTGTCGCTGAACGATGCGGCCTTTCGCAGTCTGAGCGAACAGACCGACCGCACTCGTGCCTACCTGGATGCCTATGAGATCGCACAGGGGTTCTCAGCGGTATTGGCTGCCAATGATACCCTGATGGGGGTGGTGCTGCGCAGCGGTTCGGGCAACCTGTATGTGGGGCGCTACGGCGCAGCTGCCCAGCAGCTCAAGCGGAAACTGAATCTGGAAGCGTATCTTGGTCAGCTGGGGCAGACCAATAAAATGATGACAAAGGGATGGTATCTGCGCACCATCGGCCAGCGGCTTTACCTGCTGCGCAGTGTTTTCTACCAGAAAGCCAGCCTGACCGCTGCGGTGGATCTGCGACTGGTGTTTGAAGAACTGGTGGAGGACTATGGGCTGGACGGCCGGGTCATTGTGATGAACGACAGCGGCAATGTGTTGGTAGGGGATGCCAACCTTCTGCCCACAAAGATGGAGTGGAACAGTGAGGGTTACTGTTTGACAAAGGTGGGCAAGGACAGCCGACTGGTGGTGCGCAAGCAGGTCAAGGAACTGACGGTACTGTATCTGGTCCCCTACCAGCATTTCGGGGTGGACTTTGCGCCGTATCAGATCTTGCTGGTGATGGGCGCTGTCTTTGTTCTGCTGGCGATCCCGTTTATCCTGTTCTATATGAAGCAGGAAATCTTTGCCCCTATGACGGCGTTGGTGAGCACCATGGACAGGATCGGACGCGGTGAACTTTCGGTGCTCTCCAGTGTGGATTACCGCAACGCTGAGTTTACGCAGGTGAACGAGACCTTCAACCGGATGATCGACCAGATCACCCAGCTGAAGATCGACGGTTACGAAAAGGAGCTGGAAGCCCGCCGCAACGAGATGACTGCCCTTAAGCTGCAGATCCGGCCCCACTTTGTGCTCAACTGCCTGAAAAGTGTCTATGCCATGGTGCAGACCGGCAGCCGCGAGGATGCCCAGCAGCTGATCCTGTTGCTGAGCCGGTATCTGCGCTATATCCTCTCTTTTACAGCGACCACAACGCCTCTGCACACCGAGATCGAGCAGTGCTACAATTACGCGGAACTTTCCAGCGTGGGGCAGAACGATCCTGTGGAGGTAGTATGCGAGATCGACCCGGAACTCAGCGAATTGCCCTTGCCGCCGGTCTCGCTGCTGACGCTGGTGGAGAACAGCGTCAAACACGGAAAGATGATCGGCAAAACACTGAAGATCACGATCACTGCAAAGCTCCTCGAAACGGAAGAGGGCTGCATGGCTGATCTTTCGGTGGCGGACAATGGCACAGGCTTTACGGCAGGGGATCTGAAGCAGCTGAACAGTGCAGCCCCGCAGGAGGAGAATGGACAGCACGTTGGGCTGTTCAATATGGTACGGCGGCTACAGCTGCTCTATGGGGAGCAGACAGCCATCGCCTTTACCAATAACCGCCGGGGCGGCGGTGCCAGGGTGGAGCTGTTCCTGCCAATAGACCCGAAAGCCTCTGCCGTACAGAAAAAGAAGAAGGAAGGAGAAACAGCATGAAATTGCTGATCGTAGATGATCAAAGCACTGTGGTACAGGGGCTTTTGCACTGCACCAACTGGGCAGCAATGGGATTTACTGTGGTGGATACGGAGCTGAATGCCATCGACGCCAAGGCCAGTTTGCTGCGGCAGGAGGCTGAGGTGATGCTGTGCGACATTGAGATGCCCATGGAAAGCGGGCTGGATCTGCTGGGCTGGCTGCGGCAGCGGGGCATGAATACTCGCTGCATCTTTCTGACGGCTCATGCTGAGTTCCGGTATGCACAGGAAGCGCTGCGGCTGGGCGGCTTTGATTATATCATGCAGCCTGCCCCGTACGACCAGGTCGTGGAGACGGTGGGCCGTGCGCTGGAAGATGTCAAGGCAGAGCGGGCAGCACTGGAACTGCAGAGCAGGGGCGCAGTATTTAACGACCAGAAAAAGGAGATCGTGGAGACCATGCTGCGGGTTTTTTTGCTGGGCAATGCTCCGGAGAGCGGGCTGGCTGCCTTTGAGGAACTGAGCCTTGTGCCGCGGCAGGAAGAAAACTGCTGGATGGCACTGATGCAGCCACTGCGATGGAGAGAAGGCGAAGCGCCCTGGGAACTGAGCCTGCTGGGGACTGCGGTGGGCAACATGAGCAGCGAGGTCTTCACCCCGCTGCAAGTACTCAGCGTTACCGTTGCCGTCCCGATGGAGCAGTGCCTTGTGCTGATGCTGCAAAGCCGGGTGGGGGAGCCGCTGGAGGCAGACTATATCACCCGGCAGCTGAATTATCTGCAAAGTGCGTGCGCGCAGTATATCCACTGTGAAGCGGCCTTTTATCTGGAGGGGCCGCAGCCCTTTGAACAGGCACCGGAGATCTATCAGAAGCTGCTGCAGCAACGGAGCGAGAACGTGGCCCTGAAAAGCGGCGTTCTGTTGGGCCGCCCAGCGGAAAAAGCGCCGGAAGTGTTCCGTATCCCGCAGATCGGCGCATGGAAGAAGCTGCTGCAGGCGGGATGCGCGCAGGCAATGGAGCAGGAAGCCTGCCAGCTGTTGGACAAGCTGACGGCCAACAATCAGCTGAACAGCCAGACTTTGCGGTATTTTTATCAGGAATTTATGCAGATGCTCTTCTCCTTGCTGGAAAAGAAACGGCAGGACGATATGTTTCGGAATCCGGAGGCGTTGGAGCTTTACCGCAACGGCATGAAGACCGTGCCGGATATGAAGGCGTTGGTCCATTATGTGGCCTCGGTCTGGGATAGCGAAACGGAAGAAAGCAGCCAGAGTACCGTGGAGATCATTATGGCTTACATTGCCGAGCATCTGGAAAACGAGCTGCGCCGGGAAGAGCTGGCCGAGGCTGTCCATCTGAATCTGGATTACATGGCCCGACTTTTTAAGAAAGAGACCGGCATGAACTTGAAGGATTATATCATTCAGCAGAAAATGCAGGAGGCCCAGAGCCTGCTCTGCACCACCAATCTGCCCATCAGCCTAATCGCGGCAAGGGTCGGGTATACGAATTTTGGGCATTTCTCCACTTCTTATAAGAAGTTCTATCACAAGACCCCACAGGAGGAGCGCAGCGCAGCATTATGAGAGAAACAAGGATGGCTCGCAGGACATTTTTACAGCTGACCGGTGCTGCAGCCGGGGCGGCTCTGCTTGCCGGCTGCGGGGAGCGGGCGGCATCGGCGGCAGAAAGTGGAACAGAGCCCATGGTCACAGTGCTGATGCCGGGTCAATCGGATGAAACTGCCTGTGTCCGCATCTCGGCGGCGCTGAGCGAGGTTACAAAGCAGAAGCTGGGCTTCGGCGTTTCCATCGAGCAGGTGGCACCCACCAATTACTCGGCAGAGCTGTGGAAACGGATGGTCTGCCAGACCATGCCGGATCTGTTTTTCCTCACAGAGAATCAGCCGCTGGATGTTTACCTGAATCAGAACTGCATCCTGCCCCTGAGTGCGCTTCTGGAAGAACATCCCGGTCTGAAAGCGCTGTTCTCAGAGCAGCAGTGGGCAAGCAGAACCTATTATCGCCGCATCTATGCGGTTCCGGCCAGAGCGGTGTCTACGTATCAGATCGGCTTTCTGGCCCGGGCAGACTGGATGCGGGAGCTGGGCGCCAGGCCGGAGAAGATCACGGATCTGGATGCGTTGCACGACCTGCTGATGCAGGTCAGGCAGCGTCGGCCCAATGCAGAGGGAGTTCTGCCGGATAATGGACAGGTTTTTCCTTTTCCGGAACTGGATCCGCTGGGAGATACCTTTGGTGTTCTGACCGAAGAAAGCGGCACCACTGTTGTCAACTGGTATGCCACGGATGCCTACAGCAGGCTTTGCAGGACTATGCATCAGTGGTATCAGGAAGGGCTGATCCTGCGGAATGCCAGCCTGCGGGACGAACCGGCCACCGATCAGATGCGGCTGGGCAACAGCTTTGGCTTTTTTGCACGGCTCAACCAGGATTCACAAGATTGCTACACCCGGGCATGTGGCGCAGAGTTGACGGCTATCCCGCTGGGACCGACTATCCAGAATGGTTCTATCCCGGCGGAGTGCTGGTGTTTGCCTGTTACCAATAATCACCGGAAAGAAGCACTGGATTTTTTGGAACTGCTGTACACGGACGCGTCCTGCTATGACCTTTTTGTTAACGGTGATGATGAGCAGTTCCATCCGTGGCAGAATCTATATCTCAACGCGAGCGGACTGCTGCCGGAAACAGACGAGCAGCCGCAGTGGGTCTCTCCGGTCTATGGGTTCAGCTTCAACAACAGCGCAGTTGCCGTAAAGCTGGATGCCTGCCGGGCACTGAAAAACAGCTATCACAACGGGCTGATGTGCGGCTATCTGGATACGGAAGAGGCACTCCCGGAGTTTTTGGAGAAACTGGAACAGGCAGGGATACAGGAGATCCTTCAGGCAAAACAAAGCGCATTGGATAACTGGCTGAACGCATCGCATTGAAACAGGCAGGGCTGGGAGACCGGCCCTGTTTTCTTTTTTCGGGCAGAAGAAACCTCTGAAAATGAAAAACAGAGGTCGGAAACTTGAAAAAAGGCTGCAGCTCTCGGAACAGGAACACGGAAAATGAAAAATTAGTTTCGGTTTTTTGGTAGCTGGAAAAGCTCCCGGTGCGCTAAACTAAATACAACAAAAGCACGGCAGACACAGAACCGTGCAGACGAACGCAAGAATAAGAAGGACAAGAAGGAGAAACCACTATGAAACGCATCTCTCGTCGGAACTTCCTCAAGGCTATGGGCATTTCCGCAACGGCCCTGACACTGGCCGCGTGCGGCGGCTCTTCCAGTTCCACCGCAGCCGACACAGCTGGCTCCACTGCTGCCAGTGCAGTAGCAACCGGTGAGCCCAAGGCAGGCGGAACCCTGCGCCTGTGCTATTCCAGCCCCATTGCCACCCCCGGTTACACTCCCCGTGCTACCGGCAACGCGGCCATTTACTACCTGACGCTTTCTTATGAAAGCTTGACCAGCTATGATGCCGAGGGCAATATGATCCCCAATCTGGCAACGGAGTGGGATGTGAACACCGATGAGCTGAGCATTACCTGGACTCTGCGTGATGATGTCTACTTTGCCGATGGGGAGCCCTTCAACGCGGAGGCCGTCAAACGCAATATCGAGGAGTATCAGGCCAACAACCGCACCGAGACCGCAAACATCGCTTCCTGCGAGGTTATCGACGACACCCACATCAAGATGATGATGGCGGAGCCTAACTCCTCCACGCTGGAATCTGTAGGCTTCTTCGTCTACTACATGAGCCCCAAGGCACTGGAAAACCCCAGCAGTCTGGATGCCGCTACCTGCGGCACCGGCCCCTTCCAGCTGAGCGAGTTCGAGAACAACGCTTACGCCATCTACACCAAGAACGAGAACTACTGGCAGGAGGGCCTGCCCTATCTGGATTCCGTCGAGATCACCGTGGTCACCGAGTCTAGCACCGCAAGCACTGCTTTCCAGGCCAACGAGTACGATATGTACTGGGTAGGTTTGGCCAATCCCACCATCCTGCAGCAGCTGGACGGTGCAGGCATCTACGTCAAGGAAGATAACCAGAACGGCATGGGTGTCGAGAGTCTGGGTCTGATCCCTAACAGTGCCATTGACGGCCCCTGGGCCGATGCCCGTGTCCGCCGTGCCCTGTGCTACGCCATCGATGTGGATGCCATCAACGCAGCATTCCTGATGGGCATGGCACAGATGACCGACCAGTGGGCAGTTCCCGGTTCCGCCACCTACAACGATAGCCTGAATCACTTTTCCTATGATCCTGAAAAGGCAAAGTCTTTGCTGGCAGAGGCTGGTTATGCCGATGGGTTTACCACCAACATTGTCACCATCAGCAGCATGTCCGATATGCTGACGGCCATTGCCAACATGCTGGACGAGGTGGGCATCCACTGCAACATCCAGCAGGTGGACACTGCAACCAACAACCAGTACATGAAGGATGGTACCTGGGAGGGCCTGATGCTCCACTTTGCAACCATCGCTCCCGATCTAGGCCTGTATATGGGCCGTCATCTGGACAAGAACGGCGCTTACTACGCCAAGGGCATCCAGCATCCCGACAAGGAAATGGAGCTGCTGGAGGAGATTCGCCGCTGCATGGATCCCGATGAGAAGCACAAGCTGGAAAAGGAGCTGCAGGCAGCGATCTACGATGCCGAGGATGGCTCCTGCCTGTTTGGCCGCGTGCTGTACGTGAATAAGTCCTCCATGTACAAGTACGATTACGTCATCGATGACCACGCAACCGAAGCCTTCACTGCTTGCTGGAATCTGTCCGCTTGCTGGCTGAACAAGTAATGCGGCACAACTAAGAGTATCACGACCGGAATACGTTTCTCCTTATTTCGGCAGATTCCGGCGCGGGTAACTGCGTCGGAATTTGTTTTAGAAGGGGAGAATGGTTCCGCAGGAAATGGAGCGAACTATGAAATCGAACAACCTTGCCAAAATGATCGGCAAGCGTGTGGTGCAATCCTGCATCACCATTCTGCTTGTCACTCTGTTCGTCTTTGCCCTCATCCAGATGGTTCCGGGCGACCCCGTAGCCAACTATCTGGGGGCAACCGCCACCGAAGAGCAGATCACTTACTACCGCCACCTCTACGGCTATGACCGTCCGGTCATCGTTCAGTACCTCAGCTGGATCGGCGGCCTGTTCCGTGGGACCATGGGCCAGTCCATCAGCTATCAGTCTGAGATCGCCGACATCATCCTGCCCCGTCTGGGAACAACCCTGACCATGGTGATCCCGGCTTTCATCATCGGAACGATCACCGGTATCCTGTTCGGCATCATTGCTGCCAAGAACCGCGGCAAGGCCATTGACAGTGTGATCTCCTTCTTTGCGAACATCGGCGTTTCGATGCCCATGTTCTGGCTGGGTATGATGGGAATGCTGGTGTTTGCACTCAAACTGCGGGTCCTGCCCAGTTCCGGTTATGTTCCCATCACCCGTGATTTTGGCGGCTGGCTCAGCCACATGATCATGCCCATCATCGTGCTGAGCTTGGGCGTCAATGCCGGTTTCGTCCGCCTGACCCGCTCCTCCATGCTGGAAGTCATGCGGCAGGACTACGTTACCACTGCCCGCGCCAAGGGCGTTTCCAAGAAGGACGTTACCTTCAAGCACCAGCTGCGCAATTCCATGATCCCCATCGTCACCACCATGGGTATGCGCTTGGGCTCCATGGTCGGTTCCACCGTTCTGATCGAGAGCCTGTTCGTCATCCCCGGCCTTGGCAGCGTGATGATGAACGGTATCAGCAACCGTGACTTCATGCTGGTGGCAAACGGCGTGCTCATCATCTCCATCTTCGTCGCCATTTGCAACCTTATGGTCGATATCCTGTACGGCATCATCGATCCCCGTACCCGTTAAAAGGAGGAATGAACTGTGGAAAACAAGACAAAAAAGAAGGGCCTGCTGGATCGCATCAAATCCTCCCGCGTGTTCCGGGTCATGTTCAGCCGCAAGATCATTGTGGTGTGTGCGGTGCTGCTGCTCATCATGGTGCTCATCGCCATCTTTGCCCCGGTCATCGCACCCTATGACCCCAATAAGGACGACCTGTACAACGTGCTGAAGGGCTGCTCCGCCGAGCACTGGCTGGGCACCGACTCCAACGGCCGTGACGTTCTGAGCCGCATCATCTACGGCGCCCGCGTTTCCTTCACCGTCGGCATCGTGGCCGTGGTCATTTCCAGTGTCATCGGCATGGCACTGGGCCTCATCGCCGGTATGGCCGGCGGCGTGGTGGATGCCTTCATCATGCGTGTCATGGACGCCATGATGGCCGTGCCCATGCTGATCCTGGCCATGTTCCTGGGCGCGATTCTGGGCCAGGGTTTGGGCAATGTCTGCCTGGCTATCGGCATCTCGATGGTGCCCGGCTACGCCCGTGTCACCCGCGGCCAGGTGCTGAGTGTCCGCAACGCGGACTACGTTACCGCCGGTACCCTGTGCGGTGCTTCCAAGATCCGCAACACCCTTGTCCATGTGTTCCCCAACTGCCTGTCCGTCAACATCGTCAGCATGACCGCCAGCCTGGGCGGTGCCATCCTGGCCGAAGCCAACCTGAGCTTCCTGGGCATGGGCATCACGCCCCCCACCCCCAGCTGGGGCGCTATGGTCAGCGGCGGCTACAAGTACCTGTCCACCCAGCCCATCATTGCCATTGCTCCCGGCATTGCTATCATCATCGTGGTGCTCTGCTTCAATATGTGCGGCGACGCCCTGCGTGACGCCCTTGACCCGAAGCTGCGCGGCACCCTGGGCAGCGGCAAAAAGACCAAGTGCGCAAAACGTGCGGAGAAAGTGAAGGAGGCGGCCTGATATGAGTGACAAGCTGCTGGAAGTCAAGAACCTGAGCGTTGAATACGATACTGAAATTTCCACCGTCTACGCCGTCAACGGCCTGGACCTGGATCTGAATTACGGCGAGACCCTGGGTCTGGTGGGCGAGACCGGTGCCGGCAAGACCACCACTGCCCTGAGCATCATCCAGCTCCTGCCCGAGGGCATCGGCTTTGTGACCGACGGCTCTATCAAGCTGGACGGCGTGGATATGCTGCATACCTCTGAAGAGAAAATTCGTGCCATGCGCGGCAGCGTGGTGTCCATGATCTTCCAGGATCCCATGTCTGCCCTGAACCCCGTGATGACCGTGGGAGCTCAGATCATGGAGGTGCTGAAGATCCATCATCCGGAGCAGAGCACGGCTCAACTGGAAGCCCGTGTGGACGAGATGATGGAGCTGGTGGGCATCCCCGCCAAGCGCAAGGTGGAGTATCCCCATCAGTTTTCCGGCGGCATGAAGCAGCGCATTGTCATTGCCATTGCGCTGGCCTGCGAGCCGAAGCTGATCCTTGCCGACGAACCCACCACTGCACTGGATGTGACCATTCAGGCCCAGATGCTGGGCCTGATCAATGAGCTGCAGAAGCGGCTGAACACCGCCATGATCCTCATTACCCACGATCTGGGCGTGGTAGCACAGACCTGCGAAAAGGTCATGGTCATGTACGCCGGTGAGGCCATCGAGTACGGCACGGCAGAGGATATCTTTGAGACCACGCAGCGTCACCCTTACACCCAGGGACTGTTCAACGCCATTCCCAAGCTGGATGAGAACACCAAGCGTCTGGAGGCCATTGAGGGGATGATGGCTGACCCCACCCAGAAGATCGCGGGCTGCCGCTTTGCTGACCGCTGCAAATATGCCACTGCGGCCTGCAAAAAGGCCCAGAAGATGCGTGAGGTCACACCGGGCCACTTCATCCGCTGCTGCCGGTTCGATCCGCCGCAGTCCAACACCTGAGCCGGGAGGAAATGACAATGGAAGAAAAGATTTTGATCGAGGCAAAGAACCTCAAAAAATACTTCAAAGTCGGCGCAAATAGCCAACTCCATGCGGTGGACGGCGTGAACTTCAAGATCAAGCGCGGCACCACACTGGGCGTGGTGGGCGAGTCCGGCTGCGGCAAGTCCACGCTGGGCCGCCTGCTGCTGCGGCTCTATGATGTCACCGATGGTCAAATCATCTACGACGGCACCGACATCACCAAACTGAATGCCAAGGAACTCAAGCCCATCCGTGCCCGGATGCAGATGATCTTCCAGGATCCGTCCGGTTCGCTGGATCCCCGCAAGAGTGTGAAGGAACTGATCGGAGAACCGCTGAAGATCTATAAAGCCTGCAAAAACCGTGACGAATACGATGCCCGCATCGCCGAGATCATGGAGACTGTCGGCCTGGATGAGCGTTATGCAGAGAGCTTCAGCCACGAGCTGGACGGCGGCCGCCGCCAGCGCATCGGCATCGGCCGCGCACTGGCCATGGACCCGGAGTTCATCATCTGCGACGAGCCGGTCTCTGCACTGGACGTTTCCATTCAGGCACAGATCCTGAATCTGCTGATGGATCTGCAGGATGAGAAAAAGCTGACCTATGTCTTTATCACCCACGATCTGAGCGTGGTCAAGCACATCAGCCACGAGATCATGGTCATGTATCTGGGCCAGTGTGTGGAATATGCCAAAACCGAGGACCTGTTCAAGAATCCGCTCCACCCCTATACCAAGGGTCTGCTGGATGCTGTGCCCATCCCCAGCCTGAAGGCCAAAAAGCTTTCCACCGAGGTCATGCGCGGCGAACTGACAAGCCCTGTGGACCCGGCTCCCGGCTGCCGTTTTGCGGCCCGCTGCCCCTACGCAACGGATGCCTGCCGCGGCAGGGATATCCCCTTGAAGGAAGTGGAACCCGGTCACTTTGTCAGCTGCACACGCTTTTGAGAACACGGAAAGGCGGAAAAATCGATGACAGAGGAAGAAAAAAAGGCCGCTGCCGAGCAGAAGCAGCGTGAGATGGAAGAGATGATGCGGCAGGCGCAGGAGAGCTACCGGCAGGAATATGCCAGTATGCCCTACGACGGCCCGGTCTATGGCTGCCGCCGGGAGGAACTGATGCTGCCCATGCAGGACGGAGTGAGGCTCTATACCGAGATCTTCAAACCGGAGGGGCTTGCACAGTTCCCTGTGCTGATTCAGCGCAGCTGCTATCCCAATCAGCAGCCGCTGTATGAGATCAACGGTGTAGAACTGACCCGCCGGGGCTACGGCTATGTGGTCCAGACCTGCCGCGGCACGGGCAAGAGCGAGGGACATTGGGAACCCAACGTCAATGAGCGCCCGGATGGCCGCGATACCCTGCAGTGGCTCAACGACCAGCCCTGGGCAGAGAGCATCGGCTATTTCGGAGCCAGCTATCTGGCTCTGACCGGCTGGGCCATTGCAGATATCGTTCCGCCCAAGGTCAAGGGAATGATGCTGACGGTCTATGGCACCGACCGTTTCAAATCGGCTTATGAAAAGGGACTGTTCCGCCACGATGTGCTGACTGGCTGGGCAATGCAGAATGCAGGCCATCCGGTCACAGCGGACTATCTGGAAAGCTGCCGCTTCCGTCCCCACGACAAGGTGGATGAAGCGCTGTGGGGCGGAACGCTGGACTGGTATCAGGACTGGATCCACGCCACCCGCCGCACAGATGCCTACTGGCAGCAGGGCTGGTGGAAGCTGCTGGCCGATGTGCCCGGAAATACCAAGGTTCCGGTGTATATCATCGATGCATGGTACGACCATCATTTTGGCAGTGCCATCAATACCTATGCCTCCCTCAGCGAGGAAACAAAGGCCCATAGCTGGCTGGATATCGGCTGCTGGAATCATATGTCCCAGCCCTGCGTTGCATGGGGCGAACAGCACAATCTGGAAAACGGCGACATCCACCGGATGCTGGAGTGGTTCGACCTGCTGCTGAAGCAGAAAAAACAGCCGGAAAAGCAGATACGTACCTATGTGATGCGGGAGGACCGCTGGAAAACGTTGGAGGCATGGCCTGCCCCCGTGAGCCGGACTGAAAAGCTTTATCTGGGTGAAACAACTCTGAATGCCGAGCCGGCAGAAGGGAAGCGCACCTTTGTATATGACCCGGAGACCCCCGTGCCCAGCCATGGTGCAGAAAGCGTTCTGACCACCATTGCCGAGGCAGGCAGCCTGCTGCAGCCGGAGCCGGACTATCGGCCCGATGTGGTCAGCTTCGTCAGCGCTCCGCTGGAAAAAGCTCTGCCCATTTGTGGACAAATCAAGGTGCACCTGAATGTCTCGACCGATGTGGATGATACTGCCTTCACTGCCAAGCTGATGGAAGTGTTCCCGGACGGCAGGGCCTATAACATCCGGGGCGGCATCACCACCATTGCAGCAGATTTGCCGGAGGGGCAGACCTATACTCCCGGCCAGACAGCAAAGGTCTGTGTGGAGATGTGGGATATGAACTGGACAGTGCAGCCCGGCAGCTGCCTGCGGATGGATGTCTCTTCTTCGGACTTTCCGCAGTACGCCGTTCACAGCAATTACGCAGGAGTCTGGTCCGAACAGGGAAAGACCCGCATCGCCCACCAGAAGATCTTGCTGGGGGAGGGCAGCTTTGTAGAGCTGCCCCTGCACGAGAACTGAGAGAAAGGAACCAAGACCATGACGGAACAGGAACGAAATGTTCTTCTGAACGAACTGCGGCAGCAGGAGAGCCAGCGGGAAAAGCAGATCAAGCGGGAGCGGTTCCGCCGCCTGAATCCTTATGCAAAGAAAGGAGCGGTGGTGTTTGCCGGTTCCAGCCTGATGGAGCAGTTTCCGCTGTATGAGTTTTTGCAGGACGATGATCTGCGCTGCACCCTGTACAACCGGGGCATCGGCGGCTTTACCACCACCGAGCTGCTGGAGGCCATGGACGAGTGCATCCTTGAACTGCAGCCTGCGCACCTGTTCCTGAACATCGGCACCAATGACCTGAACGGCCCGGACTACGACCGCGCCGCCATGCTGGGCCGGTATGAGGAGATCGTGCAGCAGATCCGGAAAAAACTGCCCGAAACAAAGCTCTACCTGCTGGCCTATTATCCGGTAAACCCCACCGTGGCCGAAGATCCGGGACTGATCGAATGCTTTCGCTGGCGCACCAATGAGCGCATCCGGGAGGCAAGCGAGGGCGTGCAGGCACTGGCCCGGAAATACGGGGCGAAATTCCTCGACCTGAACAATGATCTGTACGATGCTGTCGGAAATCTGAAAGCAGAGTACACCATTGAGGGAATGCACCTGTATGCCAACGGCTACCGCCCTGTGATGAATGCTCTGCTGCCGCTGCTGCGCAAAATCGGAGAAGAACAGGGAGGAAAGCAATGACCGGAGTCTTTGGTGTTGTTCTAGGGCAGATCCTTTTGATGTTCCTCTATCTCATCATTGGCTATGTACTTTACCGTACCGGACTGATCACCCAGGAGGGCAGCAAGGCACTGGCTCACCTGCTGTTATATTGCGTGCTGCCCTGTGTCGTGCTAAAATCATTTTGTATTGAGTATTCGACAAAGGGAGCTGTGGAATTGGCTGTCAGCATTGCGGCAGGTGCCGGGGTGCTGCTGCTCTCCATGGCGGTGTCGTGGTTCTTTTTCCGCAAAGATCCCATGGCACAGATCGGTGTGGCTTTTTCCAATGCCGGGTTCATGGGACTTCCGCTGGTCACAGCAGTGCTGGGCGGCGAAGCTGTGTTCTACGCTGCAGGCTTTGTAGCCCTGCTGAATGCTTTGCAGTGGACCTACGGCCAGGCAAAGCTTTCCGGGGACAAAAAGTACATCCAGCTGGGGGCAGTGCTCAAAAATCCGCTGGTGCTCTCCCTGTTGGGCGGTGTGGTGATCTACTTCTGCCGCATCCCGGTGCCGCAGTTCCTCCGCACCCCCATGGGGGCCATTGCAGGCATGAACGCTCCGCTTGCCATGATCGTGCTGGGTGTCTATCTGGCCAGGACCGACCTCAAAGCCATCTTTACCCGCCCCCGGCTCTACGCCCTTTCGGCGGTACGGCTGGTGGTGATCCCACTGCTGACGATCGCCTGTCTGATGCTTCTTCCAGCCGGATGGCGGCAGATCGGCACGGTACTGGTGATCGTCAATGCGGCTCCCATCGGCAGCAACATCGCGGTATATGCCCAGCGTCTGGGGCTGGACGCGGCCTACGCCGTGCAGATGGTCTGCCTGAGCACTCTGCTGTCACTGATCACGCTGCCAGTGATGCTCAGCCTGGCTGCCGCGTTGGGCTTTGCCTGAGTCTGAAAACAACCAACAGAAAGCAGGAGATAAGATGAAACAGTATCTTTTGATCGACATCGGCGGCACCTTCATCAAGTACAGCCTGGCCGATGAACAGGCCCGGAAAATCTCCGGCGGCAAGGTTCCGACACCGCTGACGAATATGGATGACCTTCTGGCGGTCATCGAGGGCTTTGCTGCTCCCCTTCAGGGACAGTTCGTGGGCTGCGCCATCTCTATGCCGGGCCGCATCGAAACCAGAACCGGTATCGCCCATACCGGTGGAATGCTCAGTGCCTTTATGTGGGAGCAGCCCTTTGCGGCCCAGGTAAAAGAGCGGCTGGGCGTGCCCGTGACCATTGCCAACGACGGCAAGTGTGCTGCTGCGGCCGAAGCCTGGACCGGCGCGCTGGCAGGAACGGACACCGGCCTTGTGCTGGTGCTGGGCACCGGCATCGGCGGCGGCATCATCCTGAACGGCAAGGTCTACATGGGCGCTCATTCCGCCGCCGGTGAGGTGAGCAACCTTGTGACCAATATGGCCGCCATGGAGCCCGACAGCTTCAACCTGAAAAAGATTGAGCGGCTGCCCGGGACGCCGGTGTGGGCGGGCAATTCCTCCGCTACCGGCTTGATCTTCGAGTATGCAACGGAGAAGGGGATGGATCTGGACGGCCCCATGCCCACCGGTGAGGAAATTTTCGCTGCCTACAATGCCGGGGAGCCGGAAGCGGTGCAGACACTGAAGGTGTTTGCCCGGCGGGTTGCCATTGGCATCCTGAGTTTGCAGAGTGTGCTGGACGTGGAAAAGGTCGCCATCGGCGGCGGTATCAGTGCGGCAGAGGCCCTGCTGCCTGCCATCCAGACCGAGCTGGACGGCCTGTTTGCGCGCTGCCCGGTGTTCCCCATGCTGAAGCCGGAGCTGGTGCGTTGCTGCTACGGCAACGACGCCAACATGATCGGTGCCCTGAAGCTGTTCTTTGAACAGAATCCCGCCTGAACCAGAACAAAATAGGATAGGAGTAGAAACTTATGAGCGTTTTCCGTGATGATTTCCTGTGGGGCGGTGCCTGTGCAGCCAACCAGTTCGAGGGCGCATGGGATGTGGATGGCAAAGGCCCCAGTGTCCCTGACCTGTGCACCAATGGTTCTCACACCAGCCCGAAATGGGTGACGACTGCTGTCCGCTCCGACCGGCTGTATCCCAGCCATGAGGCCATCGACTTCTACCACCACTACGAGGAGGACATCGCCCTCTTCGCCGAGATGGGCTTTAAGACCTTCCGCACTTCCATCAACTGGACCCGCATTTTCCCCACCGGCATGGAGAACGAGCCGAACGAGAAGGGCCTTGAATTCTATGACAAGGTCTTTGACTGCTGCAAGAAGCACGGCATCGAGCCGCTGGTCACCATCAGCCACTATGAGCTGCCCTATGCGCTGGTGGAAAAGTACAACGGCTGGGCCAGCCGGGAACTCATCGAGTTCTATATGAACTACTGCAAGGCCATTTTTGAACGGTACAAGGATAAGGTTAAGTATTGGCTGACCTTCAATGAGATCAACTGCGGCACCATGCCGATGGGTGCGATCCTGGAAACAGGCACCATCCGGGGCTTTGAAGGCCCTACCGACAAGGTGCCAGACAACAAGCAGGAGCGCTTTCAGGCGCTGCATCACCAGTTTGTCGCCAGTGCAGAGGCTGTTCGGTATGCGCACGATCACTACCCTCAGTTCCAGATGGGCTGCATGATCTGCTTTATCACCAGCTATGCACTGACCTGCGACCCTGCCGACGAGATCGCCAACCAGAAGGCCATGCAGATCAGTAACTGGTTCTGCTCTGATATGCATGTCCGCGGCGAGTATCCTTCCTACATGAAGCGTTATTTTGCCGAGAATAACATCACCATCCGGCAGGAGCCGGAGGATGCCGCCATCCTGAAGGCTGGTACTGTCGATTTCTACACCTTCAGCTACTATATGTCCAACTGCATCACCACCCACAAGGATGCCGACGATGTGGGCGGCAACATTATTGCTGGTAAGAAGAATCCTTACCTGAAAGCCTCCGACTGGGGCTGGCAGATCGATCCCGTTGGTCTGCGATACAGCCTGAATGAGATCTACGACCGCTACCGTATCCCTCTGATGGTGGTGGAAAACGGCCTGGGTGCTTACGACAAGAAAGATGCTGACGGAAAGATCCACGACAGCTACCGCATTGACTATCTGCGGGCACACATCGAGCAGATGGCTGAGGCTGTAAAGGACGGTGTAGACCTGATGGGCTACACCCCCTGGGGC
>CAVKKE010000012.1:0-29789 GCA_963656875.1 Barnesiella intestinihominis
ACTACTACCGCCGTCAGGGCATCGATCCGGAACCCATCGTGGTCAAGATCGAAGAGGACTGCGACCACTGCGAGAGCTGCGGCTAAAAGCTGAATACCTGAAATATAAACGCCTGCTATTGGACAATATGCCCGATAGCAGGCGTCTTTTTTGTTGAATGGAAATCTTTTACAGCATATGGAAAAATGATATAATAAAAGCAGAAAGTGTTGACCTTTTGAAAAGGAGAGAATATGAGAAAACGGGCGATTGCAGGGGGAGTAGCATTTTTTCTGTGTGCTGTTTTGCTTGTTTCCTGCGGAAGCACATTGACGACAGCAGGAAATTCTGGTAACGGTGGCTCTCTGAAAAGTACGGTTGTAAGCGAAAGTCAACCGGAAGAAAAACAACCGTATGAGATACTTCGTGAAAGCGAAGATGAAACGAAGCGGATTGCAGCGGACGAAGAACAGCAAGCAAACGAACTGAAAGAAGCTTTGAATGAATTTGAATTCTTTTATACAGAAGCTGATGGGGCGGGCGATGTTCTCATGGGAGTAAGCCTGCATTGCGATGAAGCTGAAGAAAAAGGGAAAAGCTGTATTTTGCCGATTCTCTATCTGTTTGGGCCGTCGGTGGACCCGGTTATGGTGCTGGGGTTCAATTATATAACCGATGAATATATGGATATGGATACAGTCGAAATCGATACAGACAATTACAGGTACACACGCGGTGTTTTCGAAGATGAAACACAGAAAACAAAGGCAACGATAAACGGAGAACAGA
This sequence comes from Barnesiella intestinihominis, assembly GCA_963656875.1. Taxonomy (GTDB): domain Bacteria; phylum Bacillota; class Clostridia; order Oscillospirales; family Ruminococcaceae; genus Faecalibacterium. The sequence continues at coordinate 769 of CAVKKE010000012.1, forward strand.
CAGAAAAATTGAACGAGATTGCAGTACGCCTTGCGACAGAAGGCGATCTGGATATGTTAGTGGATATTGTAGAATCGAATGAAGTTGGACTGACATTTGCGAGATATAACACTGCAAAACCTGTTTTTGTAGAATGTGAGATGCCAGATGAAGATAAACAGGCCATCACGGATGCGTTAAACGCGTACTATCTGTATTTGAATGCCAGCGAAAAGGTGCGTGCAAAAGCACTTGCAGATATTTCGTATACAGAAGTCAATTCATAAAGAGAAGGAGCGGATAAAAATGCGTAGAAAAATTACAGCCATGATTCTGGCGACGCTGATACTTTTGGCACTGATGCCGATGAGCGCTTTTGCAGCGGCGCCGTCCGTGCGAGAAGTGGAGACACTGATTGCGCAGATTGGAACGGTTTCGCGCGAGAACCGCGGTGCGGTCGAAAAGGCTGTCAGTGCCTATAACAAGTTGGATGATGCTTCTAAGGCTGGCGTGTCAAATTTTGATGTGCTGGCCGAAGCACAGCAGATTCTTGGTATTAAGGATGCGCTGGCGAAGCTGAACGTTGATCATGATAAGGTGGAAAATAGCCGCATAATTACAAGCACCTATTTTAACAAAACAGCAGACACAGGATTATGTAGCATTGAACCAATTATATATACCTATGACAATCAGGACAAACCGACTTTGGCGGTTGCATTTATTTATATTGGAGATGAACTGTTAAACGCGGACAAAATCGTTGTGCGTGCAGGCGACAATAAGTACACCTATAACCAGAGTGCATTCACTACAGTCAGTCGGAATATTGGCAAAACCAATACCGGTGCGATGAAGTGGATGGAATATTATAGAACAAGAGCAGAAGATTTCGATATTGAACTTTTGCATGATGCATTGAGTTCGGAAGAAGCAATTTTCCGGTTTAGCGGATATCAGAACTATGACTATGTATTAACGCCGCAAAACCGTCAGGCTATCACGGATGTGCTGAATGCTTACAATCTTATGTGCGCTGTCAGCCTCGAGGTGCTGCGCAAGGCACTTGAGTGATGTTGGCATGCACCAGCAAAAATAAAAGCTTGTTGTATCCTATCCAAACTGTAATAAACAGACGCAAAAATATTATTTGTTTACAAAAATGCCCTCTGCGCCATCTCGTTCATAAAAAATTCATAGAACGTTCAGAATGAGTTCACCACTTTTCGGTATAAGTAGGGCAACACAGGCGCAAAGAGCGCCGAGCCCACGCGGACAAAGGCGGAAAGCGGCGAAGAAAAACGAATCGCGGCTGTCTTTGCAGGAGGCAGATGGCTTCCGGCAGAGCATCGGCGCTGCACAGGCCCTCCGCACAGGAAAGGAATTGGATCGTTATGAAAATTGGTTTTTGGGAAATCGTCGTGATCGTCATCGTGGCGTTCGTGTTCATTGGCCCGGATCAGCTGCCCGTCTACGCAAAGAAGTTCGGCAAGATGCTCCGTGAGCTGAAGAAGTACACCGGCGCTGCTTCGGAAGAGATCCAGAAGAACGTGGTGGAGCCGCTGAATGAGATCCAGGCTCCCCTGAAGGAAGCCGTCGCTCCGCTGACCGATATCAAGAAGGATATCGACGACAGCGTGAAGGACGTGACCAAGAGCTTCACCGGCATTGGCAAGACCAGCAAGGAAGAGGCCGAGAAGAAGGCCGCTGCCGAAGCTGAGGAAGTGGTCGATCTGACCGAGGAGCCGGTGGAAGAGCTGCCCGAGGAGGAGCCCGCTGCTCCTGCTGCTGAGACTCCCGCAGCTGAGACTGCTCCTGCCGAGGATGCCCCCAAGGCAGAGGAAAACGCAGCCCCTGCAGAAAAGCCCGCAGAGCCTGTGGCAGAACCGGCTGAGGAAAAGGCTGAGCCCGCTGAAGCTGAAGCTGCCGCTCCTGCGAAGGAGGCCGCCGAGGCTGTCCCCGCTGCCGAGCCGGTGGAGGAAGACCCTCGTCAGAATGATGTTCTGCCGAAGGACTGATTACTTACTGGATGCACCCGCGCCCGCGGTTGCCTGATATTATGCAATAAGCCCGCCACGCGGCGCGGCAAAGTAAAAAGGAGATTTTTATTATGCGTATTGGTACTAACGAACTGCTGATCATCCTGGTCGTCGCTCTGCTGATCTTTGGACCCAAGAACCTGCCGAAGCTGGGCAAGATGTTCGGCAAGACCATCAACGGCTTCAAGAAGGGTATGGAGGATGAGGAAGAGTCCGGCGATGATTCCGATTCCGAGGAAAAGACCGAGAAGAAGGCTTCCACCAAGAAGGCTTCTAAGAAGGACGAGGACGAAGACGAGGAGTAATTGTGGCTACGAACGTTAAGCGCAAAAAGAAAAAAGCCGAAGTCATGACGGATGACGGCAGCATGACGCTGACCGGCCATCTGAAAGAGCTGCGGAACAGGCTGATCATCTGCGCGGTGGTGTTCGTGGCGGGCGTTGTGGTCTCGCTGGCCTATGCAGACCGTCTGATCGATCTGCTCACTGCCATGGGCCGCGATTATTATGAATTTGTGTCCATTGCCCCGCAGGAAAAGCTGATGCAGTATTTCCGTGTCTCCATTCTGGCGGGTGTGGTGGTCACCATTCCGGTGGCGTGCTATCACATCTACGCATTTGCAAGGCCCGGCCTGAAAAAGAGCGAGAGCTTCTTCTTCAAGATGGTCATGCTGCTGGGTCTGGCGCTGTTCTGCGTGGGCGTGCTGTTTGCCTACAAGCTCATGATGCCCTTCATGCTGCGGTTCCTCAGCACCGGCATCACCGGCGCAGATTACATCCAGACCACCACCAGTATCGAGAGCTATATCAACCTCTGCCTGACGATGTTCATCATCTTCGGCTGCGTGTTTGAGATGCCTCTGGTCACGATCATCCTGTCCAAGATGGGCATCCTCAGCCCCGCATTCCTCAAGCAGGTGCGCGGCGTGGCTATCGTGCTCATCTTCTTCATCGCAGCAGTGGTCACCCCGCCGGACATCGTGTCCCAGTGCATGGTGGCTATCCCCATGGTGGTGCTGTACTTCATCAGCATCTTCCTGAGCGGCATCTTCTACAAGCCGCATGACGCGGATGACGATGATGATGACGAAGACGAGGATGAAGACGAAGAGTAAATCTTCGGGCATCCGAAGGCTTCCGGCTTTCTGAACCCTGCAAAAACAAGGCTGCTGTGCTGCTTGGCATGACGGCCTTTTTTTCTGCCCTCTACCGTGGAGAAATAAGTGGCCAAGTGACAAAAATAATATATAGCTACGTTTATAATTGTCAGTTGGTCAGTTTGGCCAAGTGACCCGGTTTGGCCAAGTGAGTCACTTGGCCACCTGACTGTCAGTTGCCCACATTGGCCAAGTGATTTTTTTGAACGCTGTAACGCTGAAAATTGGTCAGTTGGCCAGATAACGTCACCACAGTGATCGCCGGGCGGAACTTTGCCCTTTTTATTTTGCCGCAGGTGTGCTATACTGAGCTTGAATGATGCCCCGTAAGGGGACGGCAGAGCCATTGTGTACATTGCGGTCAGGAGCTTGCGATAGATATAAGTAATACACCCCGCAAGGGGACGGAAATGTATACTCCTTGCCTTCGAACTTGTAAGGCTTATTAAGAGTTGGTTTGACCCCGTCAGGGGACGGAAAAATGAACATCCTTCGAATTTCTTCAGGAATATCAGGAATATCCAATGCCCCGCAAGGGGACGGCAGAGGGACATTTTCAAGGAATGGGTTCATCTGGAAATATCAATTAACCCCGTCAGGGGACACAAAAAGCCGCTGGTTCAGCGGCTTTTTTCTTTGGGGCGGCTTTGTGCTATGAAAAAAGCAGCTCTGGAACGATCGGCAGACCTTCCAAAGCTGCAAGCTTTAAAATAGTGTTCTGATTTTTACTTAGTCTATACAAACCATCTGCCCTGTGCTAGAATGGGGCAAACAAATCAAAGGCGGTGAAATGATGCACACTCTGACCGAATACCCCCGCCCGGCCCTGCGCCGCGACAGCTATGAGAACCTCAACGGCCTGTGGAAATATGCCATCACCTCCACGGCGGAACACCCCGCCGCCTGGGACGGCGACATTCTGGTGCCCTACTCCCCGGAAGCAAAGGCCTCCGGTGTGGGGCGCACCCTGCAGCCCGGCCAATGGCTGCACTACCACCGCTTTTTTGCTCCGCCTGCCGGGGAAGGCGGACGGGTGTTGCTGCACTTCGGCGCGGTGGATTATGCCTGTGCCGTGCAGGTCAACGGCCATCTGGCTGGGGGCCACCGGGGCGGCTACTGGCCCTTCACGCTGGACATCACCGCCCAGCTCAACGGCACCGGGCGCAACAGTCTGTGGGTGGCTGTGCAGGACCCTTCCGGCACCGGCACGCAGGCCCGGGGCAAGCAGACTTTGAAGCCCGGCGGCATGTTCTACCCGGCCCAGAGCGGCATTTGGCAGACCGTGTGGCTGGAGCGGGTGCCGGAAAGCTACATCCAATCCCTGACCGTCACTCCGGACTACGACGCCCGCACCGTGACGGTGAAAGCCCACACCTCCGCGCCCGGCAGCGCCGCGAACCTGTGGGCCGTGGTGCGGGCCGGGGGCGTGACCATTGCCGAAGACTGGGGCAGCGACGAAACTGACCAGGACGGCGAAGTGACCCTGACCATCCCGGAAGAGCACTTCTTCCCCTGGAGCCCGGACACGCCCTTCCTCTACGACCTGACTGTGGGCACGACGCAAGGTGCAGAAGAGGGCTTTGACACGGTGCACAGCTACTTTGCCCTGCGCAAGTGGAGCTGTGAGCCGGACGCCCGGGGCGTGCTGCGCTTCTGCCTGAACGACAAACCCATCCTGCTCAACGGCCTGCTGGATCAGGGCTACTGGCCCGACGGCCTTTACACCCCGCCCTCGGACGCGGCGGTGGAGCGGGAGCTGAGCGAGATGAAGGCGCTGGGCTTCAATCTGCTGCGCAAGCACGCCAAGATCGAGCCCCAGCGCTGGTATTATCACTGCGACAAGCTGGGCATTGTGGTCTGGCAGGACATGGTGAACGGCGGCAGCGCCTACAACCTGTGGTTCGTCACCTATCTGACCAATGCGCTCCAGCCGCTCATGCGCCGTCTGCCCGATGCACAGCCCCTCTGGGGCCTGCTGAGCCGGGGCAAAGAGTCCGGTCGGGAAGAATACCGCCGCGAGCTGGAAGCCACGGTGCAGGCTCTTTCTGCCCACCCCTGTGTGGGCTGCTGGGTGCCCTTCAATGAGGGCTGGGGGCAGTTTGACGCAGCCGTGGCCGTGGAAGCCGTCCGTGCGCTGGACAGCACCCGCCTTGTGGACGAGGCCAGCGGCTGGTACGATCAGGGCGGGGGAGACGTGTACTCCATCCACAACTATTTCTACCCGCTGCGGGTGAAGCCGAAAAGCCGCACCGTGGCCCTGAGCGAATACGGCGGCATCGCTTGGCCCATGCCCGGCCACGAAACCCCGGGCAGGACCTACGGCTACGGCACCGCAAAGAGCCGGGAAGAGCTGACCGCCCGCTACAAAAAGCTGCAGCTGGGCACGGTGCTGCCCCAGCTGAAAAAAGGGCTTTCGGCGCTGGTGTATACGCAGGTCACCGATGTGGAGGACGAGGTGAACGGCCTGTTCACCTACGACCGCGCGGAGATCAAGCCCGACGCCAATGCCGTCCGCTCGGTGAATGCAGCCCTCGCGGCAGAGTTTGCGAAAGTGGTGCGGTGAAAAAGAAAAGCGGCCTCGCCCTCTCCGTCATTGCTCACGCAATGCCACCTCTCCCAAAGTGAGAGGCCTTGGCATAAAGGCAAAGTTTTCGGGGACTGCCAAAGGCTCTCCCTTTGGGAGAGCTGCTGAGCGCAGCGAAGCTGAGAGGGCGAGCATGCTGAAAAAATAAAAAACGCCTGCGGTTTTCCACGACGCTTTTGCAAACGGTGGAAAATCACAGGCGGTTCTTTTTGTGTCAGTCTCAGCTGTTGGCGCTGCTGTTCACGATCTTCTTTGCGGGCAGCTTGTTCATGGCAGAGGAATCCAGCGCATGATCCAGCTGTGCGCCATAGGAGGCGAGGCTGTCGTCCAACTCGTCGCCCTTCATGTCGCTGAGGATCTGGCCCCGCAGATCGTCCAGAGAGGAAACGCTCAGCGGGTCGATGCGCACCATCAGAATCAGGGTGTAGCCGTTGATCTGCGCGGCAGCGGCTTCGCCGTAAGAAAGGCTGCGCAGGGTGTCGGCGGCACCGTCCTGGGTGAAGGCGGCGGCAAGGTCGCTCTCGGTCAGCAGCTCGGTCTGGACGCTGGCGTCATCCTCCGAAGACTCGGCATCCAGCACGGCGTAGATGTCCGGCAGAGCAGCCTTGGCGGCGGCGTGCAGGGCACTGAACTGGTCGGAGACAGTCTCGGCTTCTTCGGCATTGGCGCTGTCGGCAGCGGCCTGCGCCAGCTTGAGCATCTCTGCGGCCTGATCGTCGCTGGCGAAGGCAAAGGTGCTGGTGTTGTACAGCGGGATGGTGATGTAGCCGATCTCATACATGCTGTTGTCCAGATAGCTGGTCAGCTCGTCGTCAGCCACCGGGGTCTCGCCGTCTGCGCCGTAGACCATGTCCGGCAGCAGGGTGTGCTCCACCTGCAGGCGCTCATAGGCCTTGATGGTCTCCAGGCCGATGCCGTTGGCGGTGTAGGTGTCGCCGTACTGATCCATCATCTGCTGGGCGTAGCTGTCGGCGGTGGAGATTTGTTCGTCGGTCAGCTCACCGCCCAGCTCCTTGAAGCGGGCGTCCACAGCGGCCAGCGTTTCCAGCGTCTCCTGGGTCTTCTGGGCCACATAGTCGCTGACCACGGCGGTGTCGCCGCTGTCAGAATCGGTGGTGATGGTCTCTTTCAGGAATGCTTTCACATCCGTGGCGTCCTGATCGGTGCCGGCCAGCTGAGCCGCCTGCTGATAGGCACCGTACTGGGCCAGCAGGTACATGCCGGAAGTGACTTCAAAATCACCGATCTTGCCCACGGTGTCCGGGGTGGAGATGGTGCAGCCTGCAAGGCTGAAGACGAGTGCCAGTGCGCAGACCAGCGCAAGCAGTTTCTTTTTCATACAAATGCTCCTGTTTTTAAAATAGGCTTCCCCCTCGGGGGAAGCTGTCGCCGTAGGCGACTGATGAGGGGGAGTTATCTTTCAATGCCGGTGGGAAACGGCATCGGACCGCTGCTGCCCCTCATCCGTCCGCTTCGCGGCCACCTTCCCCCGAGGGGGAAGGCTTTAGAATTCTGTCCATGGCTTTCAGAATGCTCTGTAGCAGTTCCAGCGGTTTTTCGTCGGGCTGCAGGACCACCGAAAGATAGGGCCGGTTGCCCGCGCCTGCGGTGACGCGGCCATTGAATGCGATCAGCAGGCCACGGATCATGGGCACATCCAGGCTTTCCAGCTGCAGCACGAGGGCGTCCTTCTTCTGGGTCACTTCGTACACGCCCACAGCCGAAGCCTGCACGCGCACCAGCGACACGTTGACCAGGTCGCTCACCGAGGGCGGCGGGTCGCCGTAGCGGTCGATGAGCTCGTCCAGCACGTCGGCGGCGTCCTCCGGGGTCTGGATGGCAGCGATGCGCTTGTAGGCTTCGATGTGCCCCGGGCCGTCCGCGATATACTTTTCCGGGATGAATGCGTCCACCCGCAGGTCCACAAGGCAGTCGCTCTTGTCCCGCTGGACGGGTTCGCCCTTGGCCCGGGCGATGGCCTGCCCCAGCATCTTGACGTAGAGGTCGTAGCCCACGGCTTCCATGTGGCCGTGCTGGCTGTGGCCCAGCAGGCTGCCCGCGCCGCGGATCTGCAGGTCACGCATGGCGATGCGGAAGCCGGAGCCGAAGGCCGTGAATTCCCGGATGGCGGAAAGGCGCTTCTGGGCGATGTCTGAGAGGGTCTTGTCCCGGCGGAAAGTGAAGTAAGCGTAAGCTTTGCGGCCCGACCGGCCCACACGGCCCCTTATCTGATACAGCTGGGCCAGACCCATGCGGTCGGCGTCCTCAATGATGAGGGTGTTGCAGTTGCGCACGTCGATGCCGGTCTCGATGAGGGTGGTGCACACCAGAATGTCGATCTCGCCGTTGAGCAGGTGCTGCCACACGGGGTTCAGCTCTTCCTCGGTCATTTTGCCGTGGGCGATGCCGATGCGGGCCCCGGGCACCATCTGGCTGACGTGGGCGGCACAGGCTTCGATGTTGTCCACCCGGTTGTGCAGGTAGTAGACCTGACCGCCCCGGGCCAGCTCCTTCTTCATGGCTTCGGCCAGGATAACGTCGTTGTATTCCAGCACGAAGGTCTCCACCGGCTGGCGCTCGATGGGCGGCTGCTCGATGGTGGAAAGGTCGCGGATGCCGCTCATGGCCATGTTCAGGGTGCGGGGGATGGGCGTGGCCGAAAGGGTGAGCATGTCCACCCCGATGAAGTTCTCCTTGAGCTTTTCCTTGTGCTTGACGCCGAAGCGCTGCTCCTCGTCGATGATGACAAGGCCCAGATCCTTGAACTTCACGTCCTTGGACAGCAGCCGGTGGGTGCCCACCACGATATCCACCACACCGGACTGCAGGCCCTTGAGGGTCTCTTTCTGCTGCTTTGCGGTGCGGAAGCGGGACATCATCTCCACATGCACGGGGAAGGCCTCCATGCGGGAGAGGATGGTGTTGTAGTGCTGCCATGCCAGCAATGTGGTGGGGGCCAGGATGGCGCACTGCTTGCCGCCCATGACGCACTTGAAGGCCGCACGCAGGGCCACTTCGGTCTTGCCGACGCCCACGTCGCCGCACAGCAGGCGGTCCATGGGGTAACCCTTTTCCATATCCTTTTTGATCTCGGCGGTGGCGCTGAGCTGGTCATCGGTCTCGTCGTAGTCGAAGCGGGTCTCAAAGTCCCGCTGCCAGTCGCCGTCCGGCGGGAAGGCATAGCCCGTGGCCTGACGGCGGCGGGCGTAGAGCTCAATGAGCTCCTGGGCCATCTCTTCGGTGGCCTTTTTCACCTTGGCGCGGGTGCGCTGCCACTCGGCACCGCCCAGCTTTGCCAGCTTCACCTTTTCCTCGTCGCCGGGGGCGGTGTAGCGGCTCAGCAGGTCCAGCTGGGTGACGGGCACATACAGCACGTCCGAGCCGGAATACTGGATCTTCAGGTAGTCCTTGGTGGCACCCTGCACTTCCAGACGCTGGATGCCCGCGTACATGCCGATGCCCTGATTCTGGTGCACCACATAGTCGCCGGGCTTGATGTCTGAAAGGCTGGACAGGGCGTTCTTGTTTTTCTTGCGCTTCTTGGCTTCGGCGGCGGTCTCTTCGTCCAGACCGTGCCGGCGGCTGGAAAGCACTGCCGCGTGGGCGAAGGGAAAGGTGCACCCGGCGGTCAGGTGGCCCGGCAGCACCTGCACGATGCCCTTGGCGGGGCGCACGTCCCGGCTCATGCTCACGGCATAGCCCTTGTCGGCCAGATCGCGGGTCAGGGCGGCGGCACCCTTGGGGGTGCCGGAGAACAGGGTGATGGCATAGCCTTGGGCAATGAGGGGGTCAAGGTCTTCCCGCAGGGAAGCCAGGTCGCCGTTCCAGTTGGGGGCGGCATAGGCTTCGGCGTTGATGAGGTCTTTCAGTTTGAACTCGTTCATGCCGCGCAGGAAGTTCTCGCACAGCAGGGTGCTCTGTTTCTGGGCTGCTGCGGCAAGGTCATCCATGGTCTGATAGAGCACATCCAGCCCCGGGCAGAGCACGCCTTCTTCCAAAAGGCCGGTGAGCTCTTCGCTGCGGCGGAACTCGGTGGCTTTCTGGGCGTCCCGGATGCCGCCCACCTCGTCGAGGATGAACAGCGGCGCGTCCAGATGGTCCAGCAGGGTGGCCGGTTCCGGGTAGCGCAGACCGTAGTATTTGTCCATGGCTTCCGGCATCAGGCCGGAGTCCAGCTGGGCTAGGTCGGCTTCCATGGCCTTTTCCAGCGCGGTGCGGTGTCTGCCCCGGGCCTTTTTGATGGCGGCGCGCAGGGCTTCGGCGGTCTCGGCGGTGTCGCCGAACAGCACTTCACGGGCGGGGGAGAGATAGATCTTTTCCAGTGCAGTGTCCCGGCGCTGGGTGAGCAGGTCGAAGGACGAAATGGAGTCGATCTCGTCGTCCCAGTATTCCACACGGGCGGGCTGGCGCATGTCCGGCGCATAAATGTCCACGATGTCGCCGCGTACGCTGAACTGGCCCGGGCCGTCCACCTGGCTGCGCCGCACATACCCGGCGGCGAACAGCCGGGCCACAAGGCCCTCGCGGTTGTAGACCATGCCGGGCTTGAGGGTCAAGGTGTTCTTGAGGAATTCGTCCCGGGGCACGGTATACTGCAGCAGGGCCTCGGCGGGCACGCAGACGGCGTTCAGCCGCCCGCCAGCGAGGGAACCCAGCACCGAAAGGCGGCGGTACTCGTATTCACGGCCCGCGCCCTCCACCGGCCGCAGCATGAAGTCCCGGGGCGGGAACACGGCAGAGGAGAGCCCCAGCGCCTTGAGGTCGTCCGCAAAGTGGGTGGCCTCGGCTTCGCCGGGGGTCACGATGCACAGCACCCGGCCAAGGTCTTTCTGCAAAGCGGCATACAGCAGAGCGCGGCCTGCGGGCGGCAGGCCGAACAGCGCGGCAGGGCCGGGCTTTGCAAAGCTGGCCGCGATCTTTTCATATTCCGGTGTGGCCTTCAAAAGCGCTTCGTACATGGGAGACCTCCTTTCTTGGTAGAATAACGATTTGGAATTGCCGCCGCGTTTGCTTTGGCAATGTCAGAGGAATGATTATTTTATATTTGCAGCTTCAAAAAGCCTGCGGGCTTTTTGAAGCTGCTTTTTCACGGGAAGGGCCGTAATGGTAAGATGCATCATAAAAGATGCCGTTCGAAGTTGCGGCCCCCTTTGGTGAAAATGTGTTTGGAGCAGCAGGCGTCCGCCGGAAAACTCCTCCAGTCACGGCTTCGCCGTGCCAGCCCCCTCGGAGATGGGGCCTTTGGCAAAACCAAGACGCTTTCCTGCAAAAGATAAACTTTCCTGTACTGCCAAGGCCTCCCTCTTAGAGGGAGGTGGCATCGCGCAGCGATGACGGAAGGAGTTCGTCCCCTTACCCGTTGTACTTGCTCTGTGCCAGCCCCAGCTTGCCATCCATGATGAGCTTTGCGGCTGCTTCCAGATCGGGGTAACGGTCCGCGAGGGCCTTGGCGTCCTCTGCGGGGAATTTGCCCAGCACCCACGCGGCCAGATCATAGTCCGGGCGGGGCTTTGCGCCCACGCCGATGCGGATGCGGGGGAAGTTCTCTCCGCCCAGGCGTGCGATGATGCTCTTCAGGCCGTTGTGCCCGCCTGCGGAACCCGAGGGCCGGATGCGCAGCTTGCCGGGGTTCTGGGTGATGTCGTCGCACAGGACGATGACGTGGTCGGCGGGGATCTTGAAAAAGCCCGCCATGGGGGCGATGGAGTCGCCCGAAAGGTTCATGTAGGTCAGGGGCTTCAGCAGAACGACCTTATGGCCCTCCACTTCGCCCTGGCCCCACAGACCCTGAAATTTGGTTTTGCTGACCGAAATGCCCCACTTGCCCGCCAGATAGTCCAGCGCGGCATAGCCTGCGTTGTGGCGGGTGCCGTCGTACTTCGGCTCGGGGTTGCCCAGACCGGCGATCAGCCAGATGTCATTGGTGTTCATAATGTTCCTTTTGTTTACTGATTTGATTTCGGACAATCGGACAATATGGTATTATAACATGCGCGCGCGAAAAAAGAAATCTATTTATAAGAAAAAGCCTGCTTCTTGGAAAGAAACAGGCCTTAAAAAATGCAGGATTATTCGGGTGAACCGGGATTCTGAGTTAGTACAGAAAGCAAATCCTCCAGCAGAGCGTTGGTGATTTTCTGCTGCTCTCTCAGTGCAATGGTTTCTTCTAATAGCTTCTCGGTGAGTTTCTTTTGCTCAGACAGAAGACAATAGTATTCCATAGCCATGATGGGTACTCCTCTCCCTGTAGTTCAGAACAGTTTACTTGCTCTGCTCGTCTTCCAGCTTCTTCTTTTTGGCGATGTAAGCTTCCATCTTGAGCTCGGCCCAGCCTTCCAGATTGGTCTGGCGTTCGCGGGCGATGCCCAGTGCCTGCGCGGGCACATCCTTGGTGATGGTGCTGCCGGCGGCAGTGTATGCGCCGTCGCCCACCTTCACGGGGGCCACGAGGTTGGTGTTGCAGCCGATGAAGCAGTAGTCACCGATCGTGGTGCGGAACTTGTCCTTGCCGTCGTAGTTGCAGGTGACGGTGCCGCAGCCGAAGTTGCAGTACTTGCCCACGTCGCTGTCGCCGATGTAGGTCAGGTGGCTCACCGTGTTGCCGCGGGCAAAGTTGGAGTTCTTGGTCTCCACATAGGCGCCCAGATGCACGCCGTAGTCGGTGACAGTGTTCACACGCACATGGGTGAAGGGGCCGATGTTGTTGTGGGGGCCGATGTGGCTGCCGTAGATCTGGCTGGCATTGACGGCGGTGCCCTCGTCGATGATGCTGTCCTCAATGAGGGTGTTGGGGCCGATGACGCAGCCTGCGCCGATGACCGTCTTGCCGCGCAGGATGGTGCCGGTCAGGATGACAGCGCCCGGTGCGATGACCACGTCCGGTGCGATCTGCACCGTGCGGCTGTCGATGATCACGCCGTTTGCGATATGCTGCAGCAGAATGGCCTCGCGGGCTGCCTCGGCAGCATCCAGCTGCTCACGCGCTGCGTTCAGCGCAGCGGAAGAAACGGAATTTTCCATGGATAAGATCTCCTCTCCGGCCTGTTTCGTGCGGCGGCAGGAGTTTCCCGGCAGACCCGGAAAAATGTTGCCGCTGCATCCAGTGATGCATACAACAGAAGCTATATGCCGACAAAAAAAGAATGTTTGAAGTTTCAGGGATAGAAAGTTGTATCCAACAGACGGAGAAACCGCGTCAGAAAACGAAAAACCTCTCGAACTTTCTCCCATTTTATATTACCGGAAAACTTAGCAAAATTCAAGTGATTTGCATAAAAAATATCAAGCAAATTCGGGATTTTGCACGGTGGAATCGGATGGATTTTCTGGTATAATAGTTTAGCATTCACTAAACAATGTTCATCGATTGAGTTTAAGACAAGGCAAACGATGAGACTGCGGCGCGCAGGTGCTGCGGTCAAAAATGGGAGGTAAACAACGCATGAGCAAAAAGTATCTGTACTACTTCAGCGAAGGCAATGATGCTTTCGGCGGCGACAAAGTCACCATGAAGAATACTCTGGGCGGCAAGGGCGCTGGTCTGGCAGAAATGACTGCAGCCGGTATGCCGGTCCCTCAGGGCTTCACCATTACCACTGATGCCTGCACCCAGTATTACGCAGACGGCCGTCAGATCAATGACGAGATCACTGCTGACATCTTCGAGCACGTCAAGGGCCTGGAAAAGATCACCGGCAAGACCTTCGGTGATAACGAGAACCCCCTGCTGGTCTCCGTCCGTTCCGGCGCACGTCAGTCCATGCCCGGCATGATGGACACCATCCTGAACCTGGGCCTGAACGATCAGGCTGTTGAGGGCCTGGCCAAGAAGACCAACAACCCCCGCTTCGCTTACGACTGCTACCGCCGCTTCGTGCAGATGTTCGCCGACGTCGTCATGATGGTCCCGAAGAGCCTGTTCGAGGTCGAGATCGATAAGATGAAGGAAGCTAAGGGCGTCAAGAACGACGTTGATCTGACTGCTGACGACCTGAAGGAACTGGTCGGCACCTTCAAGAAGATCTACGAAGAGAACGAGGGCAAGCCATTCCCCCAGGATCCCAAGGATCAGCTGATCGAGGCTGTCAAGGCCGTCTTCCGCAGCTGGGACAACCCCCGTGCAAATGTCTACCGTAAGATGAACGAGATCCCCTACGAGTGGGGCACCGCTGTCAACGTTCAGCAGATGGCATTCGGCAACTCCGGCGACCGTTCCGGCACCGGCGTCGCCTTCACCCGTGACCCCGCCACCGGCGCTAAGAAGCTGATGGGCGAGTACCTGATCAATGCACAGGGCGAGGATGTCGTCGCAGGCGTGCGCACTCCTTCTCCCATCAGCCACCTGAAGGATCAGATGCCTGAGGTGTACGATCAGTTCGTTGAGATCGCAACCCGTCTGGAGAACTACTTCCGCGATATGCAGGATATGGAGTTCACCATTGAGGACGGCCACCTGTACATGCTGCAGACCCGTAACGGCAAGCGTACCGCTCAGGCTGCTCTGCAGATCGCATGCGACCTGGTGGATGAGGGCATGATCACCGAGCAGGAAGCTGTCCTGCGCGTGGAGCCCAAGCAGCTGGATACCCTGCTGCATCCCCAGTTCGACGCTGCTGCTCTGAAGGCAGCGGAGGTCGTCGGCAAGGGTCTGGCAGCTTCTCCCGGTTCCGCCTGCGGCCAGATCGTCTTCACTGCTGAAGAGGCAGAGGAGAAGGTCAAGTCCGGCGAGATGAAGAAGGTCGTTCTGGTTCGTCTGGAGACCTCTCCCGAGGATATCGTCGGTATGCAGGTTTCTCAGGGCATCCTGACCGTCCGCGGCGGCATGACCAGCCACGCAGCTGTCGTTGCCCGTGGTATGGGCACCTGCTGTGTCTCTGGCTGCGGCAATGACAACGAGGTCAAGATCGATGAGGAGGCTAAGACCTTCGAGATCAACGGCCACAAGTTCGTCGAGGGCGACTGGATCTCCATCGACGGTTCTACCGGCAACATCTACGGTGAGCAGATCGCTACCGTTGCAGCTACCGGCAACAAGAACTTCAACCGCTTCATGGGCTGGGCAGACGCAGCTCGTCAGCTGCTGGTCATGACCAACGCTGATAACCCGCGTGACGCACAGCAGGCAGTTGACCTGGGTGCTGAGGGTATCGGCCTGTGCCGTACCGAGCACATGTTCTTCGCTGAGGACCGCATCAAGGCTGTCCGTGAGATGATCTGCGCACGCACCGTTGAGGAGCGTGAGGCAGCTCTGGCCAAGGTCGAGCCGTTCCAGCAGGGTGACTTCGAGGCGATGTACCGCATCATGGGTGAGCGCCCGATGACCATCCGTTATCTGGATCCGCCTCTGCACGAGTTCCTGCCCACCAAGGACGAGGACATCCAGGAGCTGGCTGCCGATATGGGCATGACCTTCGATGACCTGAAGAACGTTGTTGCATCTCTGCACGAGTTCAACCCCATGATGGGTCACCGTGGCTGCCGTCTGGCTGTCACCTATCCCGAGATCGCAGCAATGCAGACCCGCGCTGTCATCAAGGCAGCCCTGAATGTCTCTGCTGAGACCGGCTACATGATCACCCCGCACATCATGATCCCGCTGGTTGGCGAGGTCAAGGAGCTGAAGTTCGTCAAGGACGTTGTCGTTAAGGTCGCTGATGAGCTGATCGCTGCTGCTGGCGTTGACATGAAGTATCAGGTCGGTACCATGATTGAGATCCCGCGTGCCGCTCTGACCGCTGGTGAGATCGCTAAGGAAGCTGAGTTCTTCAGCTTCGGCACCAACGACCTGACCCAGATGACCTTCGGCTTCAGCCGTGATGACGCTGCCAAGTTCCTGGGTGCATACTACGAGAACAAGATCTACGAGAGCGATCCGTTCCAGCATCTGGATCAGATCGGTGTCGGCAAGCTGGTCAAGATGGCTGCACATGATGGCCGTGAGACCCGTCCCGATCTGGGTCTGGGCATCTGCGGCGAGCATGGCGGCGATCCCACGAGCGTTGAGTTCTGCCACAATGTTGGTCTGGACTACGTCAGCTGCTCTCCCTTCCGTGTGCCTATCGCACGTCTGGCCGCTGCCCAGGCTGCTATCAAGAACCCCCGCAAGTAATTGCGTGAGAGCTTGAAAATGTGCAAATAAACAGCACGAATAAAGCATAACGAACCGCCCCGGTTTCCGTAACAGGAAGCCGGGGCGGTTTTTGCTGCCTTACAGGTCAGCTGGAGAAAACGGGCAAAAGGTACATGCTCAGATGTTGTCAATGGGGAACATGGGGCGCATGATGCGCTTGAAGGGAATCAGACGGGTGTCCTGCGGGGTGGCACCGTCGGTGAGGGACATCACGCACAGGGCACCGGCAGCTTTGAGCTCCGGATGGATATAACCCTGTTTGACTACGATGATGTCAAAGTTCTTCCAGTCCACGCCGCAGGCATCCAACTGGTGCTCCTCCACAAAGGAGTGGTTGCTGTCAGTGATCGTCAGTACCAGCGGGGTACCCTCTACAGCAACGGTCACCAGCGGGCCATAGCTGCCGTCCTCGCCGTACATGTGGGTGCCCTCCTGTGTGCCTTTGTACAGCACCCGCAGAGTCAGCGGAACTGGAGCCGACAGCGAATCAAAACCCATGCCGACAGAAGCATTCGTTACGGTGTCAATGGGCAGGCTGAGCAGGGTGTGGCAGAGTTTTGCATCATGGATGGCAGCAAACAGCACTTTTTTGTGCAGATCCGGCACAGCCAGCACCTGACGCAGGATAAAGGTGTTAGCGCCCTGGGCACCGCTGGTCACGTTGTCGCCGGAGTCGGTGATAAACGACGGTTTGTCCGGGCAGTTCAGCGCCATGCGCAGAGCTTCGTCCGGCTGGGCGGTAGTGCCGGTGTAGTGGAACTCATGGCGCTTGCCCCACACATAGGCGGCCAGCTCGTCGGCTTTCTGCTCGGCATAGGCACGGTCAGCCCCGGTGGCAGGAATCACCACCACGCCGCAGCCGGCCTCCGGGCAGTCATGCCGCAGGTAGCCCACATGCCAGCTGGCGCTGAGGATGCGGGGGTCTTTTTCCATCTCGTCCATGTACTGGTTGAAGGAACGCACCGGCTCGTCGGCAGAAACGCTCTGCTCACCGCCCAGGATCAGCGGCAGCTTGCGGTATACCGGCGTGATGTTCTGGCGGTGGCGGATCAGCTCGATCAGGGTGCGGCAGGTACGCTGCACGGTCTGGGCAATGTCGGTGTGGGGAGCTTCGCGGTAGCTGCGGATGAAGGTGGTGTTCTCTACATACTCTTTGGTCAGGTTGCCGTGGGGGTCGCAGGAAACAGCCAGCGGCAGGTAGGGGCCGACGATCTGCCGTATAGCGGCCACCAGATGGTGCTCGCCGGAGCCAATCTCTTCCACATAGCTGGCACCATGCAGGTGCAGGTAGATTCCGTCCAGATCCCGCAGGTTGTCGCGCACGGCGTTCAGGATGGACTGCTCGATATAGTCAAAGCAGGTCTTTTTCATCACGCCGCTGCAGGCGGCATCTGCACAGATTACGGGCACCAGCTCAATGTCCGGGTCATCAAATACGTCGCCAAGCTGCATGTGGCTCAGGGCGTCGCGGCCATAGGAGATGGCCACATTGGGCAGGTCGCACTTCATGTCCACATGCTCGTTGGCTTCCAGCTGAAATTTTGCAACAAGAATCTTCATAAGGCAGTTCTCCTTTTTTATCAAATGTCGTCCACCGGGAACATTGGGCGCATGATGCGCTTGAAGGGCAGGCGGCGGGTATCCTGCAGGGTAGCGCCATCGGTCAGGGACATGACGCACAGCGCGCCCTGCTGGGTCGGTTCAGGAAAGGCGTAGCCGGTCTTGACGATCACCACATCGTAGTCCATCCAGTCCACCCCGGCGGCAAGGGTCTGATGCCGCTCCACAAAGGGATGGTTTGTGTCAGTGACGATGATGTCAATGGGCAGGCCCTCTACCGACACGGTGGCACAGCCGCCAAAATCGCCATGTTCAGCAAACAGGACGATGCCCTCTTGACGGCCCAGATGCTTCAGGGTCACAGTGAGCTGTACCGGCTCGGTCAGGGAGTCCAGACCCATGCCAAGGGTCAGAGGCAGGGTGTCACCAACGGTATGATCGGCCAGCAGGGTATAGGCGGCGGGATCCTGAATGGCGGCAAACAGCACCCGCTTGTCCTGTAGAGCTTCGGGTTTAGCCAGTACCTGCCGCAGTACCCAGGTGTTGGCACCCATGGCACCGCTGGTGGTGTTGTCGCCGGAGTCGGTGAGGAAGGCGGGCTTGCCGGTGCAGTTCAAAGCGGTCTGCAGGGCCTCATCCGGATTCTGAGTCAGGCCGGTGTAGTGGAACTCATGGCGGCGCTCCCACACATAGGCGGCCAGCTCATCGGCCTTCTGCTCGGCATAGGGGCGGAACTCGTTAGAAGAGGGAATCACCACGATGCCGCATCCGGCTACGTCGGTATCGTGGCGGATATAGCCTACATGCCAGCTGGCGCTGAGGATACGGGAATCTTTCTCCAGCTCATCCATGTACTGGTTGATAGAGCGCACCGGCTCGTCAGCGGAGACGCTCTGCTCACCGCCCAGGATCAGCGGCAGCTTGCGGTATACCGGGGTAATGCTGCGGCGGTGCTCCAGTAGCTCCAGCAGGTGGGAGCAGACAAAGCGGATGGTCTGCTCCACGTCGGTATGGGGCGATTCACGGTAGCTGCGGATGAGGGTGGTGCCTTCCACATATTCCTTGCACAGGTTGCCGTGGGGATCGCACACCACGGCAATGGGCATGTAAGGACCTACGATGCGGCGCACTTCCTTTAAGATATGGTGGTCGCCGGAGCCGATGCCCTCTACCTCACTGGCGCCGTGCAGGTGGAGGTAGATGCCATCCAGTTCGGAAAGATGCTCCTGCACGGTCTGCAGGATGGTGGACTCGATGTAATCAAAGGCGGTGCGCTTCATCACGCCGTTGGAAGCCGCATTGGCGTCCAAGGCCGGTACAAGGGTCACGTCGGGACGGTCAAACACATCCCCCAGCTGCAGGTGCGCAATGCAGTCCTGCCCGAAGTGCAGGCTGACATCATTCAGATCGCACTTTTTAGGGATATTTTCGTTAGCCTCCAGGATAAAGCGTGCAACAAGGATATGAAACATACAATATACCTCCTGAAACAAGCGGATCACGGTGGAAAAGTTTCTATAAGACATTATAATATAATATAAGATGATTTGCAATAGGCTCTCGGGCAAAATTTGCCGCTGAAATACTGGATTTTACAACACAATTGTGTTATGCTCATAGTAGATCATAGAATGTATGTCTTTGGAGGAAAAACAATATGCTGGTGCCGGACAGTGCGACCCCGCTTTATCTGCAGCTGGAAGAGATCCTGCGGCAGGAAATCCTTTCCGGCAGCCGCCGGGAGGGCGACAAGCTCTCCACCGAGAATGAACTGGTGGAGCAATACAAGGTGAGCCGCATCACGGTGCGTCGTGCCGTGGAAGAGCTGTGCAAGGAAGGACTGGTGGTGCGTCACCCGGGCAAGGGCACTTTTGTGACCGGGGTGGTGATGCGCAACGACCTGAACGCGCCCCGCGGCTGGACCGAAAATGCCATCGCCAATGGGTACAGGCCCTCCACCGTGTGCACAGAGCTAGGCATGGTGCCCGGCACTGAGGTGTGCCGCCTGTTTGAGATGAAGCAGGGCGAGGAACGCTATTGCCGCGCCCGGCGGGTGCGTGCCCTGAACGGTAAGCCTGCTGTGTATGAGATCGACTACTTTCCGCCGCAGGATGCGGAGTTTTTGACAAAAGAGCTGCTGAACGGGTCGGTGTTCCGGCTGCTGCGGCAGTGGAAAAAGCTGCGAGTCATCCGGGAAAAGGAGACCATCATCCGGGTACGGTACGCCGATGCGGAAACAGCGGCTGCGCTGGGTCTTGCCAAGGGGAGGACTGTGGTATACACCCGCACCTGTTATCTGGACGGCAAAGACCGGGTGGTGCTGCTGAATGAGCAGTACATTGACAGCGAACGCTATATGATCCGCACCGGCGGGCACGAGCTGCGACTGGACGAAGCGGAAGAGAACGGGTAAAGAAACTGGAAAAACGGTGTAAGAGGGGCCATGAGCGTCCCAGTGAGGAAATGCTATGAATGCGATCGAACGAAAACGCTATATCCTGGACGAACTGCAGCGCAATGGCAGCGTGGTGATCACTGACCTGGCAGAGCGTATTCAAGTGTCCTCCATGACCATCCGGCGGGATCTGAATGCTATGGCCGAGGACGGCATGGTTACGCTGGAACACGGCGGCGCAGTGCTGAACAGCGGCTCGCTGTTTGAATGCAGCATCAGCTTCAAAAATGAGATCAATGTGTCCGAAAAGCAGCGCATCGCGGCCAAGTGTATGGAGTACATCAACGAGGGCGACTCCGTTTTTCTGGATGCGGGCACCACGCCCAACGAGCTGGCTGCGCTGCTGCGCGGCAAACGCAACATCAGTGTACTGACCCACTCTCTGCTGGTAGCCAACACCACCGCTACCATGCGGAACATCAAGCTCATCATGTGTCCGGGCGAGTTCCGTGAGAACTCCATGGCTTTTCTGGGGCCGCTGACCGATGATTTCATCCAGCATTTTCAGATCGATACCTTGTTTCTCTCGCTGGAGGGCATCGATCTGACTGATGGCCTCTCGGTGGTGGATGTGCAGGACGGCCATACCAAAAAGGAGCTGGTGGAAAAAGCCAAGCGAGTGATCTGCATGGCCGACCACAGCAAATTCAACAAGTCGTTCTTCTACAAGATCGCCCCCATTACGGATGTGGATTTGGTGATCGCGGACGATGGTTTGGATGCAGCTACGCAGGAGCTGTTCCGGCAGAACAATATCCCGCTGGTGCTGGCCTGAGAACGACTTGAAATTAAAAGTAACATAAAATAACAAAAAAGAATGGATCTTCCGGGGAAATGTTATCTTGCACCGGAAAGTTCATTCTTTTTTGCGTAAATGAGTCGAAAATTTAGCGAAAGTGATGTAAAACCTGCTTTTTGTTTGTTGAAAGTAACAAATAATAACATTTACGAACAAAATGCAACAAAAACTGATTGACTTTGACCCGGAGTGTGGTACAATGTAGAAAAGACGATGAACGGTTAAAACCCAACGGAATTCTGCGGGTTTTCGCTGCGGCCGAGCGGTGAGAAAACTTCACAACAATTCATCACGTGAAATGTGAAATGTAACATTTTGTGACATTTTTGCTGTACGAAAGGGAGGCATTTACTCATGGGCAAATATACAAAGATGTCCCAGCAAGTCCTGGAGAAGGTCGGCGGACTGAGCAACATCACCTTCGTCGAACACTGCGCAACGCGGCTGCGCATCCATTACGCCAACAAGTCCAAAGTGGACGTAGAAGCCATCAAGGGCATTGAAAATGTTGTAGGCGTCGTAGCAAAGACCGGTCAGGTGCAGATCATCATTGGACCGGAAGTCAACGATGCATTCAACGAGTTTCTGGATGTTTCCGGCTGGAAGCCCACCAATGATCGTCCCACGGTCGTAGAGGAAGAGCACGAAAAGAAGGGCTTTATGTACTGGGTCACGAAGTTCGGCAACTTCAGCGCAGCTGTCTTTATGCCGATCGTTCCTGCACTAATCACCGGCGGCCTGATCCTTGCCATCAAGAACCTGATGGTCAACTACCTTGGCATGAGCACCGACAGCGGCACCGCAAAGGTCTGTCTGGCCATCTTTAGCGCTGGCTTCTCTATGCTGCCCGTCTGGATCGGCTACACCATGGCTAACAAGCTCAAGATGGAGCCAATCATGGGCGCGTTCCTGGGCGCTGTCCTCGTCAGCAGCTCTATCAGCGGTGCCGAGGGTCTGGATTTCTTCGGCATCCCCATCCCCACTGTGGAATATACCTCCAGCGTGCTGCCCATCGTTATGGGCGTCATCCTGATGTACTGGGTGGATAAGCTGCTCAAGAAGATCATTCCCGAAATGGTGCGTTACTTCTTGAAGCCGCTGCTTACCATGCTGATCGTCGTTCCTATCACCCTGGTCGTCCTCGGACCTATCGGCACCGAGCTCAGCGGTGTGGTTGGCAAGGCTCTTCAGGCATTCTTTAGCGCAGCAAGTATCATTGCAACTCCTGTTTGCTCCGTTATTTATCCTTATCTGGTCATGCTGGGTCTGGACAAGGCCATCACCCCCATCATGGTGGAAGGCATCTCCAGCATCGGTTACGATCTGGTCGTTATGCCGATGGGCTTCATCTCCAACCTGGCAGTCGGCGGCAGCGCACTGGCTGTTGCCATGCATCTCAAGGACAAGGGCCGCAAGGGCATGATCGCTTCCTTCGGTGTCACTGCACTGTGCGGCGTTACCGAGCCCGCTTTCTATGGCTCTCTGATCATGCGTCCCCGTGTGCTGGTGGGCACTGCCATCGGCGCTGCCGCCGGCGGCCTGATCGCTGGTATCTTCCAGCTCAAGAACTACGTTGTGGGCGGCTGCCCGGGCTTCCTGTCTCTGCTGTTCTTCCTGCCCGCTGATGGCTCCATGGGCAACATGGTCGTGGCTCTGGTCTCCGGCATCGTGACCGTGGTCGTGGCGTTCATTGCCTGTACCGTCATCCTCAAAAAGGCATACAAAGAGGACGTCTGATCCCTGTTTAGAATTTTGACATTCACAGCCATAATTTCATCATAAAGCAAAGCACAAAAAGCCAAGCACATTGATGCCTGTCGCCGCTACGGCGGCGGGCATCAATGTGTGCTCAGGCGTCTTTTGAGAGGGAGGAACTGCTATGGGCAGAAAAGTTTTGGTGGCACAGTTTGTGACCGAATCCAACGCCAATATCCCCTATAAAACTGATTTGGAAAATTATGACCTGCGATTTGGGGAGGACGCTGTTTCTCAGATGAACATGGGCACCGTGTTTGCGGATGCCGGCATCGAAGTGGTGCCCTCGGTCTATGCCAATGGTTTTTCGGGCGGCGTGGTTACCCGCAACGCCTTTGATTACATTGAGAACCGCCTGTTGAATGATATCCGCGCAAACCTTGGCACGCTGGATGGTATGTTCCTGCATCTGCACGGTGCCAGTGAAGTAGAGGACATCGGCTCCGGCGACCACCACATCTTGAAGGAAGTGCGCAAGCTGGTGGGTCCGTATATGCCCATTGTAGTGGCCTGCGACCCCCACGGCAACCTGTGCAAGGAATACGTGGACGGCACCACCGTGATCCGCAGCTACCGCGAGTCGCCCCACACCGACCTTGCCGACACGGTCAAGCTCTGCTGCCGGTATCTGGTAGATCTGCTGGAGCACCGCCGCAGCATTACCCCGGTATACCGCAAGCTGCCGCTGATTCTGGGCGGTGAGCAGAGTGTCTCTGCCGACGAGCCGGTGCGCTCCATCAACCAGTACATGGACGGGATGGAGAAAGATCCCCGCATTCTCAGTGCCAGCTGGCATGTGGGCTACATCCGTCACGACACGGACGTAGCAGGCTGCGGCGTCGTGGTGGTGCCCAACTCCGAGGCTGATCAGGACTACGCCGAGCAGAAGGTTGACGAACTGGCCGCCTATGTGTGGGAGCGCCGCCATGAGTTCCACTACACCGGCCTGACGCAGGAACCGGAAGAGGCCATGCAGTCCGCACTGGACTGCCCGGGCAAGCCAGTGTTCCTTACCGATTCCGGCGACAACACCACCAGCGGCTCTGTGGGCGCTAACACTTGGGTGCTGCGGCAGGTCATGGCATTGCCGGACACCAAAGGCAAGAGCTTTTTGTTCGGCTGCATCACCGACCCGGCTGTAGCTGCACAGCTGGCCGATGTGCCGGAGGGCACAAAGACGCATATTCGTCTGGGTATGGATCTGGACGAGCTGTCCCGCCCGGTGGAACTGGACGTGATCGTGAAGCACAAGGGCCGTCTGGAAGGCTTTATGGGCTATGAGGGCGATTACGGTGCCTGCGTACTGGTGTCGGTAGAGGGTTACCCCATTGATATCATCGTGGCCGAGGCGAGCCATGCTGTGGTGGAGCTGCATCAGTTCGAAGCAGCCGGTGCCCACTGCGCGGACTACGGCGTGGTGATCGTAAAGCAGGGCTATATCTTCCCGGAGCTGAAGGCGCTTGGTGCACTGAGCATCATGTCCCTGACCGACGGTGCTACCCTGCAGGATACCCGCCACCTGCCCTTCAAGCGCATCATGCGCCCCATGTTCCCGGTGGACGATATCTAAAAAGCGAAATGATAGATTATCAAGGAAAGAAATTATACAGTATGGAAAAACAGAAGTTTCTCTGGGGAAGTGCAACTGCTGCATATCAGTGCGAAGGCGCTTGGGATGAGGATGGCAAAGGTCTGGGCGAGTGGGACGTGTTCTCCCACGGCAACCCGCTGAACCTGAATGGTGCCACCGGTGATGTCTCCTGTGACTTTTACCATCACTACAAAGAGGACATCGACATGATGGTCGCCGGAAAGCAGAACACCTACCGCTTCTCCATTGCATGGGATCGCATTCTGCCCAATGGCCGGGGCGAGGTGAACCCCAAGGGCATCGAGTTCTACAACAATGTGATCAATTACTGCCTTGAAAAGGGCATTGAGCCCAACGTTACGCTGTTCCACTACGATCTGCCCAATGCCATTGCAGAAGAGGGTGGCTGGGAGAACCGCTCCATCGTGGACGACTTTGAAGCCTATGCCAAGGTCTGCTTTGAGGCCTTTGGCGACCGGGTCAAGCTGTGGAGCACCATCAACGAGCCCAAGTACTACGCCTACTGCACCAACATGGTGGGCAACTATCCCCCGAACCACAAGCTGGACTTTGACCGCTATTTCAAGCAAATGTACTACGAAGTGCTGGCCAGTGCCAAGGCGGTGGCTCTGTACCACTCCATGGGCCTGAAGGGCCAGATCGGCATTGTGCACGACAGCAGCAATGTGGAGATCGCGCCGGGCACCAAAGAACCGGAAAAAGTCCGCCTGCTGGGCGACCTGTTCTACAACCGTCTGATCCTGGATACCTCCATCAAGGGCGAGCTGCCCGGCGAGCTGATCCCTCTGCTGCGGGAAAACGGCATTGAGAACGGCTATATCAAGCTGGACGACGCGCTGATCTTTGCCAAGGGCAAGGTGGATTACATCGGCATGAACGTCTATAACCGTATGTACCTGACCGACTGGTCGGAGGGCGAGACCGAGGTGTTCCACAACAACCGCGGTGCCGGCTCCAAGGCCAAGGAGGGCATGCGCATCAAGGGCTGGTACGAAACGGCCATTGCCCCCGACACCAAGCGCAACCTCTGGGGCCGCGAGATCTACCCCAAGTGCATGTACAACACTTTGATGGAAATCCGGGAGCGCTACGGTGACATCCCGGTGTACATCACCGAGAACGGCCACGGCTGCTACGAGACCCCGGACGAGAACGGCTATGTGCAGGACGATGACCGCATCGAAATGATGCAGGGCTACATCGACTATATGCTTAAAGCCAAAAAAGAGGGCTGCAATGTGCTGGGCTACTATGCATGGTCTACCATGGACCTGTACAGCTGGGTCAACGGCTACGAAAAGCGCTACGGCTTTGTGCGTGTGGACTTTGAACATGACAACAAGCGTACCCCCAAAAAGAGCTATTACTGGTTCAAGAATCTAATCGAGGAATACCAGATGACTGAAGAAGCAGGAGAGTAACATGGAATCCACAGGCGAAGGTTCCCTCAAAAAGCCGGGCCGTATCCGCCATGGCGTGGATGTGGTGCTGGACTTTATTGTCGGCTGTGTCTCACGCTGGTGATCTCGGTGCTGCTGGTTCACCGGCGGCGTGATATGGGCGAGCGACACCTTTGGTGCCTGAGCCGTAGGCCTGTACGCCATTATCACCCCGGGGCTGTGTGCCTTGCCAGAGTATATCGACCCGGATGGCAGCCTGACCAATCTGCTGCTGACACTGAGTTCTGCACTGGTGCTGATATTTCATCTGGACTTTACTACCCTGCGGGAAGGTACTTGGGTTAGTATGCTTCTGCTGGGGCACTGCATGGGCTGGCTTTTGCCAGTGGCCATGCGGCTTTCGCCGCACCAGCACATGAAAAAAGCGGCCTGTCCGGTTGCGGATTGATGGCGGAAACGGTACAATAAAAGGAGAAAACAACGATGAAGATCCTGGTCGGCGAATTTATCACGGAGTCCAATGCGAACATCCCGCAGAAATGTGAGATCAGCAATTACAAGATGCTCTTTGGCGATGACTGCATTCAGGCACTGCAGGTGGCCGATGTGTTTGAGCAGGCCGGTTTTGAACTGATCCCCTCGGTGGCGGCGGATGCCGGTGCCGCAGGCGTGATCAAAAAAGATACCTTTGATTACATCGAATCCTGCTTCGTGCGTACGGTCAAAGACCACATCCACGAGATCGATGGTATGTTCCTGATGCTGCACGGTGCCAGCGAGGTGGAGGGCATTGGCTCCGGCGACCACCACATTTTGGCTGAGATCCGCAAGGTGGTGGGGCCGTACCTGCCCATCTTTGTGGTGTGCGACCCCCACGGCAATCTGTGCAAGGAATATGCCGAGGCCACGACCCTGATCCGCAGCTATCGCGAATCACCCCACACCGACAGCATTGCCACTATGCGCAAGGTGGCAGCCATGCTGTGCGACTTTATGAAAGACCGCCAGAACATCCACTCGGTATACCGGAAGCTGTCCCTGATCCTGGGCGGCGAGCAGAGCGTTTCCGGTGACGAGCCAGTGCGCTCCATCAACGAGTATATGGACAAGCTGGAACAGGAACCCCATATCCGCAGTGTGAGCTGGCATGTGGGTTACATCCGCCATGACACGCCGGTGGCTGGCTGCGGCATCGTTGTGGTGCCTCAGACCGAAGCCGACCTGCCCTATGCAGAGGAAGCCGCCGACTGGCTGGCTGTCTACGTCTGGAACAAACGCCGTGAGTTCCACTACACTGGCTTGACAGCTGCTCCGGACAAGGCTTTGCGGATGGCACTGGAGTTTGAGGGCAAGCCTGCTTTCATCACTGACTCTGGCGACAACGTAACCAGCGGTGCCACCGGCTGGAATACCTACATCCTGCGGCAGGTGCTGGTGGAGAAGGAACTGAAAAAGAAGATCCTGTTTGCCAACATCTGCGACCCCGTTGCCTACCAGAAGCTGGCGCAGCTGGAGATCGGCGCAAAGACCCACCTGCATCTGGGCGTAGACCACGATGAGATGTCCCGCCCGGTGGAGCTGGATGTGACGGTGAAGGCGAAGGGCACTTTGCGCGGCTACCTGCACCATCCCCACGATGCAGTGTATGGTTATTCGGTGGCGGTGTCGGTGGACGGCCTGCCGCTGGATATCAATGTGGCAAGCACCCGCCAGACTATGTGCGAAGAGCACCAGTTCGTGGGGGCCGGACTGGACTGGGACGCATATGATGTGATCGTGGTCAAGCAGGGCTATATCTTCCCGGAGCTGAAGGAAAAGGCCGCGTTCTCGGTCATGTCCCTGACGCAGGGGGCTACCCCGCAGGATACCCGGATCATTCCCTTCAAGCAGATCATGCGCCCCATGTACCCCATTGACAAAATCTGAAACCGGCCGCAGGCCAAATACAAGAAATCTATAACGAGAGGTGTAAGAAAATGAAACAGTACGATATCCGCTTGGCCAAGGCGCCGCAGCCGCCCAAGGACTGTACCGGAGAGCCGGTCATGCTGACTGATGCCACTATCCAGGAACGTCTGGACAAGGTTCTGCGGGGCATGAAGTCCCGCGGTTTTGACCAGCTGGTGGTGTACGGTGACGCCGAACACTGCGGCAATTTCCAGTACCTGATGGGATATTTTACTCGCTTTGAAGAGTCTCTGCTGGTGCTGGACGCCGACGGCACGGCTCACTTTGTGCTGGGCAATGAGAATCTGAACAAGGCGTCCAAAGCCCGTATCCCGGGGCAGGCCGTGCATGTTTCGCTCTTCTCACTGCCCAACCAGCCCAACCGTGCCGACAAGCCCCTGCGCACTCTGTTGGAGGAGGCAGGCATTGCGCCGGGCCGCCGCATCGGCATTGCAGGATGGAAGCATTTTACCAGCCCGGTGGAGAAAAACGAAAAACTGTTTGACATCCCGGCCTTTATTCTGGATGCCATCCGTGCCATTACCGGCGGCGACGAGAACCTGTTCAGTGCCGGAGATCTGTTCCTTGGCGATGGCGGTGCCCGTACCACTAACAACGCTAACGAGATCGCCCATTACGAATATGGTGCTGCACTGGCTTCGGACGGTGTGCTGGATGCTATGGATCTTCTGGCTCCCAGTGTGCCGGAGACCGCACTGGGTGCTCAGCTCAACCGGCAGGGCCAGCACAACAGTATCGTGACCATTGCCGCCAGCGGCCCGCGCTTCATCAAGGGCAATATGTTCCCCACCCAGAACACGGTCAAGGTGGGCGATACCATTTCGCTGACCGTCGGCTATCCGGGCGGCTCTTCCAGCCGCGCAGCCTATGCGGTGCACGACGCTTCGGAACTGCCGCAGGGTGCACAGGATTATGTGGAAAAGGTGGCTGCACCGTACTTTGCCGCTTATACCCGCTGGCTGGAGGAGATCCATGTGGGCATGACCGGCGGTGAGATGTTCGACAAGGTGGAAGAAATTCTGCCCCGTGCAACCTACGGCTGGTCGCTCTGCCCTGGCCATCTGGTGGCCGAGGAAGAGTGGCTCTGCTCTCCGATCTATGAGCACTCCGCAGAGGTGCTGCGCAGCGGCATGATGCTGCAGATCGATATCATTCCCTCGGTGCCGGGCTACGGCGGCAGCTGTGCCGAGAGCACCGTGGTGCTGGCTGACGAGACCCTGAAGGAGCAGATCCGCCAGCAGTACCCGGAGATGTGGCAGCGGATGCAGGTGCGCCGGCAGTATATTATCCAGAAGCTTGGCATTCAGCTTTCAGAGGACATCCTGCCTATGTGCGGCACAGTGGCTTATCTGCGGCCCTATCTGCTGGATAAGGACATGGCATTTGTGAGCCGCTGAGTTCATAAACATCCATGGATGTCTCTGAATACTCTGTAATTTTGACTGCTGCTTAGGCTACTATAAAAATCTCCGCAAGGGTTTGCGTGAGTATTTGGAGAAAGCACGAATAAAGCAAAAGCCCCTCGGTTTCTGAACCGGTGCGTAAAAAGTAGACAATAGACAAAAAGCCTCCCCGTGTAGGATAA
>CAVKKE010000013.1:0-10057 GCA_963656875.1 Barnesiella intestinihominis
CGATCCTTTAGCTTTTCTTGCTAAATACAGGAATCAACCTTCTGCTTCCCCTGTGAACACATCATTGACAAACCTACAATTACAGTAAAAATGCGAAAGAAAATGCCTTGACAGCGCGGGAAAAGAATGTTAGTCTAGTATACAAGAGAGGTGCGGAGCTGCGCTGGCAGACGCTGCACCCTGCAAAGCTGAACGGGGCACTTCCCCCGCCAAAAGAACAATTTGATTGGAGGACTCTATTATGGCACAGTGCACTCCCAAATCTTTTGATCTGACCGGCAAGGTCGCGCTGATCACCGGCGCATCCTACGGCATCGGCATGGCTATCGCAAAGGCAATGGCAGCCAATGGCGCAACCATCGTTTTCAACGACATCAAGCAGGAGCTGGTCGATAAGGGCCTGGCTGCTTATGAAGAAGCAGGCATCAAGGCTCACGGCTACGTCTGCGATGTCACCGATGAGGATGCCGTCAACGCTCTGGTGGCCAAGGTCACCGAGGAAGTCGGCCACATCAACATTCTGGTCAACAATGCCGGCATCATCAAGCGCATCCCCATGACCGAGATGAGCGCTGCTCAGTTCCGTCAGGTCATCGATGTTGACCTGAACGCTCCCTTCATCGTGTCCAAGGCTGTCATCCCCGACATGATCGCACAGGGTGGCGGCAAGATCATCAACATCTGCTCCATGATGAGCGAGCTGGGCCGTGAGACCGTCTCCGCTTACGCTGCTGCTAAGGGCGGCCTGAAGATGCTGACCAAGAACATCGCTTCCGAGTACGGCCAGTACAACATCCAGTGCAACGGCATCGGACCTGGCTACATCGCTACCCCGCAGACCGCACCTCTGCGTGAGCGTCAGCCCGACGGCAGCCGTCATCCCTTCGACAGCTTCATCGTTGCCAAGACCCCCGCAGGCCGCTGGGGCGAGGCAGAGGATCTGGGCGGACCCGCTGTATTCCTGGCATCCGAGGCTTCTGACTTCGTCAACGGTCTGATCCTGTACGTCGATGGCGGCATCCTGGCTTACATCGGCAAGCAGCCCCAGTAATTTCTGAGGGAACTCCAAAGAACCAAGCACGGCGGCAGCCGGGCGGGCTTAGCCTGTCGGCTGCCGCCTTTTGCATTTGTTGTGCAGGAAAGGATGTTGTGTTATAATGGAAAAACAGCATAAGGACGCGGCATGGGTGCCTCATGCCGAGACCGAGCCGGAAGTCTGCGGGCAGGGCGTGAGGCGCCGCATTCTGGCCTACAGCAAGGACGCCATGTGCGTGGAGAACACCTTTGAGACCGGCGGTGTGGGTGCTATGCACTGCCACCCTCACACCCAGATCACCTATATCGTTTCCGGCCGCTACCGTTTCACCATCGGGGATGAGACCCGCGAGGTGGGCCCCGGTGACACCCTGCTCAAGCAGAATGGTGTCATGCACGGCTGCGTCTGCCTGGAAGGCGGCGTGATGCTGGATTTCTTTACCCCCATGCGGGAGGATTTTGTCTGATGCCTGCGCCCTT
Source organism: Barnesiella intestinihominis (assembly GCA_963656875.1). Taxonomy (GTDB): domain Bacteria; phylum Bacillota; class Clostridia; order Oscillospirales; family Ruminococcaceae; genus Faecalibacterium. The sequence goes on from CAVKKE010000013.1 coordinate 1,516, forward strand.
TGCAGGTCAGGAATAAATGAAGGAGAAGGAACAATTATGAAAATCGCACTCATCAACGAAAACAGCCAGGCCGCTAAGAACGGCATCATCGAAGCCGCCCTGAAAAAGGTCGTGGAGCCCATGGGCCACGAGGTGGTCAACTACGGCATGTACGCCGCCGATGACGCTGCACAGCTGACCTATGTCCAGTGCGGCATTCTGGCTGCCATCCTGCTGAACAGCGGCGCTGCCGACTATGTCATCACCGGCTGCGGCACCGGCGAGGGCGCCATGCTGGCCCTGAACAGCTTCCCCGGCGTCATCTGCGGCCATGTGGAAGACCCTGTGGACGCTTACACCTTTGCCCACGTCAATGACGGCAACGCTGTGGCCATGCCTTTCGCCAAGGGTTTCGGCTGGGGCGGTGAGCTGAACCTCGAGTACTGCTTCGAGAAGCTGTTTGGCTTCGGCCACGGCCAGGGCTATCCCAAGGAGCGCGTGGAGCCCGAGCAGCGCAACAAAAAGATCCTGGACGGCGTGCGCGCTGCCGCCTTCAAGCCGTTGGTCGAGATCCTGAAGAACATTGATCAGGACCTCGTGAAGGGCGCTGTGGCTGGTGCAAAGTTCAGTGAGCTGTTCTTCGCTTCCTGCAAGGATGAAGAGCTGGCCGCTTACGTCAAGACCCTGCTGTAAGGTATGGGTGGCAGAACCGTGGAATGGCTTTACCATCTGAATGCAGGTGTCACCGAAGGGCTGGAGGGCTTTCTGGAAACAGCTGTGCCCATGATCGCAGGCCTTGCCGAAGTGATCGGCCTGTTCATCATCATCACCAGCCTGGCCAAGGCGACCTATCACTATATCCGTGATACCTTTTTCCACGATCATCACGACTTCCACCACGAGATGAGCAGCGGCCTGACCACTGCGCTGGAATTCCTGATGTCGGCGGAGATCGCAAAGACCTTCCTTCTGCAGAATCTGGAATCGGTGGTGCCGCTGGCCGCGACCTTCGCGCTGCGCGCCATGATGAGCCTGATGCTGCACTGGGAAATGCAGGGCGGCCACCGCTCCGGCCGCAAAGCAGAAGACGGGGAAAAGAACGACTAACAAAGTTTTGCCAAACTTTTACTGCCGAAGCTCTGTCCCTGTTGTGAAAAACGTAAAACCTTGACATGAGCTCTTGACACTTTTGCACAAAGGGGCTATACTCGTGCCATCGAAAGCAAAGGCGCTGACGGAAGCAATTCCGCCAGCGCCTTTTGTGTTTTCGGGATATTGCCGCTCGGGGGAAGATAGAGGGTCTCCTGAGTGCAAGAACGACGTTCCTGCGTGCAATCGGCACGGGAACGCAGCACGCGCCAAAAGGTTCTGGTGGCCTTGCGGCATTACATTCGTGGGGAGGTATGGAAAGTTATGTTCAGCTCCGTCAACACCTGTTGGACGCTCGTGGGAGCGTTCCTCGTTTACTTCATGCAGGCGGGTTTTGCCCTGTGTGAAGCTGGTTTCACCCGTGCGAAGAACACCGGTAATATTCTGATGAAGAATATGATGGACTTCTGCATCGGCACACCGTGCTACTGGCTCATCGGCTTCGGCCTGATGTTCGGCGGCACCGGCGCTCTGATCGGCGGCTTCGACCCGTTCATTCAGGGCGACTACAGCCACCTGGGTCTGGATATCCCGCTGTGGGTCTACATCGTGTTCCAGACTGTGTTCTGCGCAACAGCCGCCACCATCGTCTCCGGCTCCATGGCAGAACGCACCAACTTCAAGGCTTACTGCGTTTACTCCGCTGCCATCTCGCTGCTGGTGTATCCCATCTGCGGCCACTGGATGTGGGGCGGCGGCTGGCTGCAGAGCATGGGCTTCCATGACTTTGCAGGTTCCGCAGCAGTCCACAATGTGGGCGGCGTCATCGCTCTGCTGGGTGCCTGGATGCTGGGCCCCCGCATTGGCAAGTACGACAAGAACGGCAAGCCCCACGCCATTCCCGGTCACAACCTGACCGCCGGTGCTCTGGGCGTGTTCATCCTGTGGTTCTGCTGGTTCGGTTTCAACGGCGGCTCTTCCCTGAGCCTTGCCACCGACGAGACCATGACCCTGACCGGTCTGGTCTGCTTCAACACCAACCTTGCAGCAGCTGTTGCCACCTGCGTGACCATGATTTTCACCTGGCTGCGCTACGGCAAGCCCGATGTCTCCATGACCCTGAACGGTTCTCTGGCTGGTCTGGTGGCCATCACCGCAAGCTGCGACACCGTTTCTCCGTTTGGTGCATTCTTCATCGGCTTTGTGGCCGGCATCCTCGTTGTGCTGAGCGTTGAGTTCTTCGACAACATTGCCAAGGTGGATGACCCCGTTGGTGCGGTCTCCGTCCACTTTGCAAACGGCGTGTGGGGCACCATTGCTGTGGGCCTGTTCTCCACTGGTGCAAACACTGAGCACGCGGGCCTGTTCTACGGCGGCGGCCTGGCACAGCTGGGCACTCAGCTGCTGGGCCTTGTCACCGTTGACATCTATGTTGTTGTCGTGATGTTCATCATCTTCAAGATCATCGACAAGACCATCGGCCTGCGCGTCCCCGCAGAGGTGGAGATCGACGGTCTGGATATCCACGAGCACGGTCTGGCATCCGCCTACGCTGGCTTCTCCATCTCCGACGCCAACGCAGCCGCCATGGTGCCCAACGAGAACACCGACCTCGGCGAGGACGATGTGACCAAGGCCACCGACAAGCAGATCAGTGCCGCTGTACCTGTGGTGCGTGAGCCTTCGCCCGTCATCCACGACGGAGTGTACGACACCGGTATGCACAAGGTGTCCATCATTGCAAAGCTGTCCAAGTTCGACCAGCTCAAGACTGCCCTCAACGATCTGGGCGTCACCGGTATGACTGTGACGCAGGTCATGGGCTGCGGCATCCAGAAGGGCACCAGCGAGAAATACCGCGGCGTGCCTGTGGATTCCACTCTGCTGCCCAAGATCAAGGTGGAGGTCATCGTCTCCAAGATCAGTGTGGATGCTGTGGTGGAAGTCGCCAAGAAGGCCCTGTACACCGGACACATCGGCGACGGCAAGATCTTTGTTTACAATGTGACCCGCGTGGTTAAGATCCGCACCGGCGAGGAAGACTTCGCCGCCCTGCAGGATGTGGAATAAGGCTCCACAGTAATAATTGTTATCCCGCCGTGACGGCGCGATAAATAAATTTGTTCTCCTTTTTTCTGATCCAAATCTCTAAATGGCAACCGAATCAAAGGCCCCGCTTCTGCGCACAAAGAAGCGGGGCTTTTGACGTATATGGAAAACAAGAGCAGCGGTATATAAAGTGCCCTGTACTGTCGCGTTTTGCAAGATTTTGTGTTATACTTGTCGTGCTGCCCTTTCCCCAATCTGGCAACAGAGGGGAGGTGAGACCAATGGAAGCGATCCTGACAGATTTTCTTGTGGCCGTTGCAGCACAAGTAACCGCCTACTACCTGTGCAAGTGGCTTAACGGCCACCACAAGGGCAAGTAAGCACAAAGAAACCCCTCGGTATTCCCAGTACCGAGGGGCTTCGCTCTTGGTGAGCCAATGGAATCATGCAATCCTGACAGTTGCATTGCCTACCTTTATTATATGCGCCTGAACAAAAAAGTCAAGCCAGCGATAAAAAATTCTTTTTCCAGCATCTGTCCCTTGAAATTTTCTGCCCGGTGTGCTACAATCAGCGTAGTTTCATCCTGTCGAAAGCGATGATGCGGACAAACCGAAGTCCCGTTCTCCATGATGCAGAGAGGGCTGCCCCGCAAGGGTGCTGCAAGCAGCCTGTCATGTGCCGGATTTCTACCACCGCAGAGCGCAGAGGAGAACCTCTGCCGGGTGCGCCCGTTACAGCACAGCGAGTGGCACGCCGCGGCGTGCAATTCGGGTGGAACCGTGGAACGTATCTGAATTTTCAGGCGCTTCATCCCGTTGTAAGTGTGCGGGATGAAGCGCTTTTTTGTTTTATTTTTATCTGTCAAAGGAGCAAACACTATGAAGATCATTTATAAGGACGGCCACGTTGACGAGTGCCCGCAGGACCAGGAACTGCACGTCATCCGCCACACCGCAGCCCACATTATGGCACAGGCCATCAAGCGCCTGTATCCGCAGGCTGACTTTGCTTTCGGCCCCGCCACCGAGAACGGCTTCTACTATGATGTCGATCTGGGCGATACCAAGCTCTCCGACGAGGATCTGGCCAACATCGAGAAAGAGATGCGCAAGATCGTCAAGGAGAACCTGTCCATCAAGCCTTTCATCCTGCCCCGTGCCGAGGCTGTCAAGTTGATGGAAGAGCGCAAGGAGAACTACAAAATCGAGCACATGGCTGATCTGGCCGATGAGACCGAGTTCAGCTTCTTCCAGCAGGGCGAGTACGTTGATATGTGCATCGGACCCCACCTGACCTACACCAAGGCCCTGAAGGCTTTCAAGATCACTCAGCAGTCCGGCGCTTACTGGAAGAACGACAAGGAAAACAAGATGCTGACCCGTATCAACGGCGTGGCCTTCCACAATCAGGAAGAGCTGGACGCTTGGGAGAAAGAGCAGCAGGAGGCCCGCGAGCGCGATCACCGCAAGATCGGCAAGGAGATGGGCCTGTTCATGACCGATGACCTGGTGGGCCGCGGCCTGCCCATGTTCCTGCCCGCAGGCTACACCGTCTGGCAGGAGCTGGAGAACTATATCAAGGCCAAGGAGCGCGCACGCGGCTATCTGCACGTCATGACTCCCTGCATCGGCACTGTGAACCTCTACAAGACCTCCGGCCACTGGGATCACTACCGTGAGAACATGTTCCCCGCCATGGAGATGGAGGGCGAGAGCTACGTTCTGCGCCCAATGAACTGCCCCCACCACATGATGATCTATGCAAATCATCCCCACTCCTACCGCGACCTGCCCATGCGCATCGGTGAGATCGCTCATGACTTCCGTTATGAGTCCTCCGGCACCCTGAAGGGCATTGAGCGCGGCCGTCACTTCTGCCAGAACGACGCCCATCTGTTCTGCACCCCTGAGCAGATCAAGAGCGAAGTTGCTGATGTCTGCAACCTGATCTTCGAGACTTACAAGGACTTCAACATCACAGATTACCGCTGTGTGCTGTCCCTGCGTGATCCTGCCGATAAGAAGAAGTATCACGACGACGATGCCATGTGGAACCATGCAGAGCAGGCTCTGCGCGAAGTGCTGACAGAGCTGGGCATCCACTTCACCGAGGAGATCGGCGAGGCTGCCTTCTACGGCCCGAAGTTGGACGTCAATGTCAAGCCCGCTGTGGGCGCTGAGTACACCCTGTCCACCTGCCAGTTGGACTTCTGCCTGCCCGCAAAGTTCCACCTGACCTATGTGGATAAGGACGGCACCGAAAAGACCCCTGTTGTCCTGCACCGTGCAATTCTGGGCTCTCTGGACCGCTTCATGGCCTACCTGATCGAAGAGACCAAGGGCAAGTTCCCCACCTGGCTGGCACCTGTGCAGGTCAAGGTCCTGCCCGTGTCTGAAAAGACTCTGGACTACGCCGAGGGCGTCACCGAGAAGCTGGTTGAGGCCGGTGTCCGTGTGGCTCTGGATGACGACAACCAGAAGATCGGCTACAAGATCCGTGCTGCACAGCAGGTGGATCGTGTGCCTTATATGCTGGTTCTGGGTGCCAAGGAAGCCGAAGCGGGCAACGTCTCTGTGCGCGACCGCAAGGGCGAGACCACCACGATGGAGCTGGCAGACTTCATCGCCAAGGTGACCGACGAGATCAAGAACCGCACCTACAACGCCTGATCGAATTTTTGAAAAATGAGAAGCGCCGCTTTCCCTTTGTCGGGAGAGCGGCGCTTTTTGCGTGCTGATTTGTAAAATTTTCGTGCGATGTATTGCAAACACTGTGCATTGTAATATAATAAAGGCGAAGGGAGTTGATCTTGTATGGCAACTACAAATGTAAGCATCCGCATGGACACGGAACTGAAAGCGCAGGCAGACGAGCTGTTCGCAGAGCTGGGCATGAACCTTTCGACGGCATTCAATATCTTTGTCCGGCAGTCCCTGCGGGAAGGCGGCATCCCGTTTGAAATTCATACCGACCGGCCAAACAAGGAGACCATCGCCGCAATGCTGGAAGCAGAACGCATTGCCAAAGACCCGAATGTGAAAAAGTATTCTGACGTAGAAGAAGCGCTTCGGGAGCTGAAGCGATGAGCTATGATATTGTCTGGACGAATGCATTCAAAAAAGACTACAAGCTGGCGATGAAGCGGCATATGCCGCTGGATCTTCTGGACGATATCATTCGTGCATTATCGCGCGGCGAACCTCTGCCGGAAAAGAACCGTGACCATGCCTTGACTGGCGACTGGGTCGGCCACCGGGAATGCCACATCCAGCCGGATTGGCTGCTGATCTACCGCATCGAAGGGGATGTTCTGGTGCTGACGCTGGCCCGTACCGGAAGCCACAGCGATTTATTTGGAAAATAAAAACAATCGAGGCCCTCGTTTCAAAAACGGGAGCCTCGATTGTTCTATATGTTCTGTAAAGGGCAGGAGATCAAGCGTTTTCTTTCTGGACGCTCTTCACGGCCAGAGCCTTGGCGGGTTTCATCAGCAGCACGCACACGCCGTTGAAGATGACGGAGCCCACGATGAAGGTGATGAAGAACTGAGGCAGGTGAGTGGCCAGAGCAGTGGTGTCAATGCAGGCGACGGTCAGGTAAGCAAAGCCCACATTGTTCAGCACTTTGGGTGCGTAGGGGTGCAGGATGATGAGGATGAACAGCACCACGGCCAGAGGGATGATGAAACCGAAGAAGCTGCCCAGAATGGGGGTCAGGGCCGTGATGGACAGCAGAGCCACTACGGTAAGGATCAGGCCCACAAGGCCGCCCAGCTCAACGGTGACGAAGCGGTCTTTCACATCGCCTTCGAGGGTGAACATCATGATATTGCTCAGGAAGATCAGCCAGCTGTATTCCAGGCCGGTCAGGTGGACGATGGCGTTGGCGATGAGGATCCACACCAGCAGCATCAGGCGGAAGTACAGCAGAAAGCGCTTGGTCACAGTTTCGTTCATGTCAGAGTCCTTCTTTCTTGTTTTAGTGCAAGAGAATGTTTGCAAAACACGATTTTTGACAGGTAAAACCTGCATTGGTATCGTCATTATACAATATTCACATGCTAAAAACAAGACTTTGACAAGAATAAATTGCAGATTTTGGGAATTTTGAATTGCAGAATGTGCTGGAGCGGGAAAGCTGCAGTTTCCCGGGCATCGGCACCGGGCACTCCGTCCCGCCTGCGCTCGCCAGACCACCAGCGAAAGAAAGCTTTTCTTTCCACACAAATCAACATCGTCGATTATAGCTGCAGCCCGACCTTCAGACATGGTGTCGCGGCAGCGTGCCTGAGTGTCCGGCGCCGATGCCAAACGCCCTTGCCCCCTCCTGCCAACCGTAGTATAATAAAGCCACGAGTATTCCGCCGCATCTGCGGCTTTTGAAAAAAGGGGAGGAACTTTCAATGAATAAACCGGTACTTGTGGTCATGGCGGCCGGCATGGGCAGCCGTTACGGCGGCATGAAGCAGATCGACCCGGTGGGGCCGAACGGGCAGGTGATCATGGATTATTCCCTCTACGATGCCCGCCGCGCAGGCTTTGAGACGGTGATCTTTGTCATCAAGCACGAGATCGAGGATGCCTTCAAATCTGCCATTGGTGACCGTGTGTCCAAGGCCATGAACGTGAAGTATGCGTTCCAGCAGCTGGACGAGCTGCCCGCAGGCTTTTCCATCCCGGAGGGCCGTGTGAAGCCCTGGGGCACCTGCCATGCCGTTCTGGCCGCAAAAGACCTCATTGACGGCCCGTTTGCGGTCATCAATGCGGATGATTATTACGGCCCTGAGGCATTCAAGGTGATGTACGATTACCTGTCTACCCACGAGGACGGCGGCTTCTACGATTACTGCATGGTGAGCTATCTGCTCAAGAACACCGTCTCCGAAAACGGCAGCGTGGCCCGCGGCGTGTGCGTGACCAACTCGGACGGCACCCTGCACAGCGTCACCGAACGCACCCGCATTGAGACTTACGAGGGCGGCGTGCATTACACCGAGGATGGCGGTGAGAGCTGGGCCGACCTGCCCGGCGATACCCCTGTCAGCATGAACCTGTGGGGCTTTGGCAAGAGCTTTCTGGTGGAAGCCGAGCAGCGCTTTGCCGGCTGGCTGACTGAGAACCTGCCGAAGAACCCGATGAAGTGCGAGTATTTCCTGCCGCTGGTGGTCACCGAGCTCATTGAGGAAAACAAGGCAAAGATCCAGGTGCTGCGCAGCACAGATAAGTGGTACGGTGTCACCTACCGTGAGGACAAGCCGCTGGTGGTGGAAGCCATCGCCCGCAAGACCGCCGAGGGCCAGTACCCGGAAAACCTGTGGGCATAAATAATTGGAAAAACTGAAAAAAGCAAAAAACAACGGCCAGTCTGACGACTGGCCGTTGTTTTTTAAAATCAGTTATTTGTTTCGTCGGGGGGGGGGGTA
>CAVKKE010000013.1:10067-29770 GCA_963656875.1 Barnesiella intestinihominis
GGGGGGGGGGGGGGGGGGGGGGGCCGCTACATCTGCAAAGATCCAGATGGTTTCGTGGATATGGACGCCACTGCTGGAGTACGGAGTGACCTTGACGCGGAAGACCGTGCCGTCAGTCTTTTTGTAGGTGTGTTCCACGATATCGCCCACCAGCACTTTACTGCGGATGAAATCGTAATCGAACAGATCGTTCAGCGCTTCGCGGTCGGCAGGCTCCACCTGAGTGTCACAGTACTGGCGGAAAGCTGCCTTGAAGGAACCGCCGGAAGTGTCCAGCATTTTCTGGAAGTATCCCGGCACGATGATGCTGCGGGAACTGTCGTCCTGCAGATCCACCACATAGACGCCCCGGTACTTGGGGGCCAGAACACGCAGGAAGTGCTCGGCGTCCTGCTTTTCTACCAGAGTCTTTTCCAGCTTCTCGTTCAGGCCGCGGATCTGCCGCTGCTGGCCGTTGCGGGCATAATATGCCTGCTTTTCATCCTGCATGGCAGCTTCAGCCTTGCTGACGGCAGAGTCCAGCTTGTGCAGATCGGTGACATTCTGGATGCCCACCGAGATCTCATATTCCTTTTCCCGCAGGAAGGAGCGCATCCGATCCACCGACACCCACACGCTGTAGGGCGGCTGGTTGGGGGTCAGGATGACGAACTCATCGCCGCCCACGCGGTAGATGCGGCTGGCCGCGACGAACTTGCGGATAGCGTTGGCGATGCAGCACAGCATGGAGTCGCCGCTGCGGTGGCCCAGGTGGTTGTTCACCTCGGACAGACCCACCACGTCGATGTAGGTGCAGACAATGGAATCGTATTCAGCAAACTGCAGCTCACGCAGGTCAGTCTCATAGCGGCTGCGGTTCAGCAGGCCGGTCAGGGAATCGTGGCTGTAGGAGAAGTCCAGCTCTTCGCTGAGCTGGTTGGCCTGCATATCCTCGCGCACCAGCACGGTGGTCCAGGGGTTCTGGGCGCTGCAGCTGCGGCAGGGGATGAATTCCATGGTGATCCACACGAACTGGCCGGACACGTTCTTGCGGAAGCGGTAGGCCTCCGGCTGCTGGGTGTGGAAGATGGTGGAGCGCAGGATGTCCAGATCGGTCTGGTCGGTGAACATTTCGGCGTCATCCGGGTGGATGATCTTGTCTGCCACCAGACGGTCACAGTACGCTGCAAAATCTTCTTCTTTTCCGGTGCCGGGCAGGCGCGGGTCGCGCTTGACTACCCGGTATTCACCGGTGGCCAGATTCAGCAGGGACAGCTCCAGCACATTGTCGGCAAAGATCTGATAGGCCTGCAGGGCCAGCGCAGTCTGTGCGCTGCTGGTGTCCACCGGGTGACGGTCGCGCCGGATCAGGTCGCGGTGCATATCCCAGTAATCGGCGCTGTTGGGCTGTGCCAGCAGCTCTTCGGCGTTTTCCACGGGCATCGGTTTGAAGAAGTAATAGCCCTGGGTATACAGGCAGTCTGCCGCCTGCAGCATGGACACCTGTTCCGGGGTCTCGACGCCTTCCGCGATGATGGGCAGATTCAGGCGGTGGGCCATGTCCAGCTTGATGGCATCGACATTGGTGTCCTTGAGCATGTTCAGGGAAGAGTATCCGCTGCCGAAGTCGTCCATCATGACCGAGAAGCCCTTGCGGTGCAGGCCCTGAATGGTGTTTTCCACCAGAGCGGCATTTTCGGCCACCATGGTCTCGGTGATCTCGGCCACCAGAAGCTTGGGCTCAAGCTGATATTTTTCCACCAGATCAGAGAAGATCTGCGGCACGTCCAGGTTGACGATATCCACCACAGAGACGTTCACCGACACGGGCACCAGATTGCTGTCATTTTCCTGCCACTTCTGCAGGGTCTGGCAGACTGATTCCCAGATGTACTGATCCAGCTGGGTCACAAGGCCGGTGCTTTCCAGCAGAGGCATGAACTCAGCGGGCGGCACGCAGCCGCGGGTGGGGTGGTTCCAGCGCACCAGTGCCTCCATGCCCACGATGGCACGGGTCATGCTGTTGCACTTGGGCTGCAGGAAGAAGCAGAATTCATGATTGGCCAGAGCATGCTCCAGTTCATTGAGGAGCTGCTGCTGTTCCTTCAGGTCGTTCAGCATGGCCGGAGTGAAGCGGTGGACGCCGCCCACGGCGGGGTTCGGGTCCATGGCTGCGATCTGCGCATAGTTGCACAGGGTCTGCACATCAGCGTCCGGGTGTTCTGCCACCGGGCACAGGCCGAAAGTGAGAAAGAAGGTGACATCCTGACGCTTGGTGTTCACGCTGGTCTGCAGCCTGCCGATGATGGCCAGCTGCTTTTCCTTGTCGTCCGGCAGGCAGACGACGAAATCATCATTGCCCCAGTATCCCACAGGGATGCCGTCCGGCGTGCAGTAATCCAGCAGGTGCTGGGCCAACTGCTGCAGCAGAGCGGTGCCCTGCTCAGCGCCACACAGTTTATTATAGAGCTTGAAGTGCTCGATATCCAGTGCGGCAACGCACCATTTTTCCTCTTTGTGTGCCGTCAGAAACTCCTGCAGCTGCTGCAAAAAAGCGTCTTTGCGAGAGATCTGTGCAAGCGCGTCTGCTTTTGGTGCGCTGACGGCTTCATTCTTTTTCAATTCTGACATAAACTTATCCCTCGCTTATCAGGCAGGATCAGACGGAACAGGACATAACAAGTCAGTTCTATCTATCAGTATAACACTATTTCGCGGCTTTGCAAATAGATATTTGCAACTTTACACCAAAAAAGCGGGAAACAGGGCGGCCTTCCCGGCGCGCAGAAACAAAAAACGCCGCACCGTTTGTTTCCGGTGCGGCGGAACGAAAACGCATCAGGCTTCCTTCGGCGGGTCCTGCCTGTCGTTTTTGCGGCCAAGGCTCTGGCGCAGAGACTTGAGGGTGGTCTTTTTCACGCCGTGCTTCAGGTCGGGGAAGGCGCGCAGCATGCGGCGGGGGCCCACGATACGGGGCGTGCGCAGCAGCTGGGCCTGCATCTCGTCGCTGCGGGCCTGCAGATCTTCAGCCAGCTGTTCCAGACGCAGCAGCTCGGCAGCGCGCTCGGCAGTGCCCTTGGCGGCCAGCTTTGCGGCGTTGGCAGCTTCGGCGGCGTTGAGCCTGGCGATCTCAGAAGCGTGCTTTGCAGCTTCCATGGCCTCGTCGGTCTTGGCGTGCACAACAGCCATAGTCTCACGCAGGCTGCGCTTTTCCGGGGCAGCGTCCCGGGCAGCGGCAGCAGCCAGTTTGAGCTGCAGCCGCTGCTCGTCCAGCTTCTGGTCGGCGGTCAGAGTGGTGGTGCCCAGCAGTTCGGTCATGGCGTCGCTGACGGCGTGGATGCTGTCGGCAAGCTGCTCCATGGTGTCCAGCGTTTTGCTCAGGCCGGAGGCGGCAAAGGCCGTGACCACCACGTCGGTGGCATAAATTGCGTAGAACACATACATCAGGATCAGCCCGACGAAGGGCGGGATCGTGTCCACAAGGCCTGCAATGATGGGGTGGGCGATCTTCATGACCACCAGTGTGCCCACACCCCACAGCAGGCAGAACTCAAGGCAGATATAGCCGCCGATGTTGAACGGGAAATCGCTGTAGTCCCACCAGCGGGTGTGGTAGACCTTTTCCAGCAGCCAGCCGCCCACGAGCTCCAGAGTGCTGGGCAGGATGACGCCGCCGATGTACAGCAGGATTACGTTGTCCTGGATCGGTGTCAGCGTGAACAGCACGATGATCATGCCGAAGCCATAAATAGGGCACACCGGGCCGTTGAGAAAGCCGCGGTTCACCAGCTCGCCGGTGGTGGCAGCGGCGTAAATGACCTCTAGACACCACCCGACGCAGGAATAGATCAGAAAATACGCAAAGATGTGATACAGCGAAAAGCCGCACACCATGGTATCCGTGAAAAAGGAAAGCATAGAACACCTCAGTTTTGTTTCTGTACGATCTTGTATTCGTCGCCCGGCTCAAAGAACGGGCAGGCCGCAGTGCTGTGGGAAAGATAGCGGGCCATTTCGTCTTCGTCCAGCGAGCCGCCTTCGGCGCAGTAATAGCTGCCGTATTCATCCTGAACGTTGTTCAGGCACAGCTCACAGGGGTCATTCATGGGCTTCGCCTTCCTGTGCAGCCTTTGCGGCGGCTTCGGCGGCTTCCCGGGCCTGACGCTTGAGCACCTTGGGCTCGATCCAGGTCACGCTGGCGGGGGCGGGGTTCTTGCGGGCGATGAGGGCTTTGATCTTGATGCCCATCTCGGTGAACATGCCCTCGTGCTCGGTGCGGATGTTCCACTCCGGCTCGTTCTCATGCAGATCCCAGGTCATCCACTCAATGTCGTAGCCGGAAGCGGGGAAGTATTCCAGGCTGTCACGGAACAGATCTTCGTCATCGGTCTTGAAGTAGATCTCGCCGCCGTCTTTCAGAAACTCACGGTAGTTGATGAGCTGGCGGGGATAGGTGAGGCGGTGCTTGTGAGAAGAGCCGTTCTTGCTCCACGGGTTGCAGAAGTTGATGTAGATGCGGCTGACGGTGTCCTCGGCAGTGATGACGCCTTTAATGCGCTCGATGTCGGTGCTCATGATCTTCACGTTGTCGATGGGGCGGTTCGCAGCCTGATAGGCGGCCTCGATCTTGCGCTTGGCGAGGATCAGAACTTTGTCGGTGATGTCGATGCCGAGATAGTTGTTTTCCGGGTGGGCGCAGGCCAGCTGGGAGATGAAGCCGCCCTTGCCGCAGCCCAGTTCCAGCACGAAAGGCTGTTCCGGGCGGGTGTACTGGGCGTGCCACTTGCCACCCCAGATCAGCGGCTCGTGGACGTGGAAATCAGCTGCCATCAGCTCGTCGTGGGCATAGGGCTTGAAACGCATTCTCATAAATAGTGTTCTCCTTAAAGATTAAGTAGCTCGCCCTCTCAGTCTCACTTTGTTCGACAGCTCTCCCAAAGGGAGAGCCCTTGGCAAAACCAGAAACTTTTCCGTACTGCCAAAGCCTCTCCCTTTGGGAGAGGTGGCATTGCGTAAGCAATGACGGAGAGGGCGAGGATGCTTACAATTTTGTATTCTTCAAAAATTCCTCCACCTGCTCCGGGCTGGCAGCGCAGCTGCCCTGACAGATGCCGGGCTTGCCGCCGCCGCGTCCGTTTAGGGCGGCGTTCAGGGCCTTGGTCAGGGCGCGGACGTCGCCGTCCGCCTGTGCGATGCAGTAACCGGTGCCCTTTTCGGTGGGGGTCAGGGCCGCGCACAGGCCGGTGGTGGCTTCGGTCAGGCGGACAGCCAGCCGGTGCAGGCCGTCCGGGTCAAGGCCGGGCACGACGCGGATGGCGTCTTCGCCGGGGCGGACCAGCTGGGCCAGCGCGTCGAACAGCTGTGCACACATGCCAAAGTGGTTAAATTTGAGGGCTGTATACTCATCGTAAACACGATGGACGGCCGCAGCAGTCTGATCGGCTTTGGCGGACAGCAGAGCGCCGATGTCTGCCTGGCGGGCGCGCATGGCCTGCGCCGCCAGCAGGGCGCGTTCGCCGCACACCACGCTCAGCCGCACGCCGCCTTTGTAGTTTTCGGAGGCCAGAATTTTGATCTGCCCCACCTGGCCGGTGGTGGCGGTGTGGGTGCCGCAGCAGGCACAGACATCTGCACCGGGAATGGTCACGATGCGCACCTGACCCTCGATCTCCTTTTTGGAGCGGTAGGTCAGCTGAGCCAGTTCTTCCCGGGTAGGGTAGGTGATGACCACCGGCACGTTCTGCCAGATGATGCGGTTGGCGGCAAGTTCGGCTTCCCGCAGGCCCTCGGCGGAAATGGGCACGCTGGTGTCCATGCGCACAGCTTCGGAGCCGATGTGGAAGCCTACATTTTCGGCACCGAACATCTGGTGCAGGATGCCGGAGAGGATGTGCTCGCCGGTGTGCTGCTGCATTTTGTCGAAACGCCATGCCCAGTCGATGCGGCCCGTTACGGCGGTGCCGGGCACGGCTTCGGCGGGCAGGCGGTCCACCGTGTGCCAGATGATGCCGTCGTGTTCGTGGACATCGGTGACGGAAAGCACGGTGTCGTCCGGCAGAGTCAGGGTGCCGCGGTCGGCAGGCTGACCGCCGCCTTCGGGGTAAAACACCGTGCCGTCCAGCGCGATGCGTCCGCCGCCGGTCTTTTCGTCCGGTTCGGCGGCAAGGATGCAGCTTTCCGCTTCGGTGCGGAAAGCGTCTTGTTCAAAATACTTCTCAGTGCGCTGCATGGCGCGGATACCTCCATGTAAAAGATAAAATGGCTCACCCTCTCAGCCGCCTGTCGGCGGCAGCTCTCCCAAAGGGAGAGCCCTTGGCAAAACCAGAAACTTTTCAGTACTGCCAAAGCCTCTCACTTTGGGAAAGGTGGCACGGCGTCAGCCGTGACGGAGAGGGCGAGGACGTTTACCGTAAAAATAAGTATACCACGTTTTTTGCCTGTGGAAAATAGTCTGCGATTATGTTATGATAAGAATCAACAATCTCCCATCTGAAATGTTGAAAAAGTGAGGAAGGTAAGACCATGCGTGAAAGTGGAATTCTGATGCCGGTGTCCAGCCTGCCCGGCCCCTACGGGATCGGCTGCTTCGGCAAGGAAGCATTCAAGTTCGTGGACTTTCTGGCCGATGCGGGCCAGAAGATCTGGCAGCTGCTGCCGCTGAGCCCCACCGGCTACGGCGACAGCCCTTATCAGAGCTGCTCGGCTTTTGCAGGCAACCCTTATTTCATCGACCTCGACGCCCTGAAGGAAGAGGGCCTGCTCACCGCTGCCCAGCTCAAGGCGGAGGACTGGGGCGCAAACCCCAAAGAGGTGGATTACGGCACCCTGTATGTCAGCCGCTACAAAGTGCTGCGCACCGCCTACGCCGCATGGCGCAAGAGCTGCGCAGGCCTGCACGGCTGCACCTATTACTTCCCGGATGACTACTATGCCTTTACTCTCGCCAACGAAGAGTGGCTGGACGACTATGCCCTGTACATGGCCCTGAAAGTGGCCAACGGCATGAAGAACTGGGTGGAGTGGGAGCGCCCCTACCGCCTGCGCGACAAGAACGCACTGGCACAGTTCGCCGCTGAGAACGAGGAAGAGATCGGCTTCTGGAAGTTCGTGCAGTATAAGTTTGCCGTTCAGTGGCAAGCCGTGAAGAGCTACGCCAACGAAAAGGGCGTGCAGATCCTGGGCGATATCCCCATCTATGTCTCCGCTGACTCGGTGGACGCCTGGGTGGGCGGCGAGCTGTTCGAGCTGGACAGCAATGGCGGCTTTGCCCGTGTGGCCGGCTGCCCGCCTGATTACTTCTCTGCAGACGGCCAGCTGTGGGGCAACCCGCTGTACAACTGGGACTACCACAAGAAGACCGGCTACGCCTGGTGGATCAAGCGCGTGCGCCATGCGCTGGGCATCTATGACCTGCTGCGCATCGACCACTTCCGCGGCTTCGATACCTATTGGGCCATCCCGGCGAGCAGCACCACCGCCCGCGGCGGCAAGTGGGAGATCGGCCCCCGCATGGACCTGTTCAACGCACTGGAAGCTGCCCTCGGTAAACTTCCCATCATTGCGGAGGATCTGGGTGACCTGGTGCCCAGCGTCCGTGAACTGCTGGCGGACAGCACCTTCCCCGGCATGAAAGTCCTGCAGTTCGCGTTCAGCGGCGGCGACAACGAATATCTGCCCCACAATCACATCAAGAACAGTGTGGTCTACCCGGGCACCCACGACAACACCACACTGGCTGACTGGTGGGAGAACGGTGCAACTGAAAAAGAAAAGGCCAACGCGGCGGCTTATCTGCACCTGACCGGTGCGAAGCCCACTGCCAAGGAACTGGCTGCCGTCAAGACCGACGATGCCCGCATTGCGCTGTTGCGTGCGGCTCTGGGTTCTGTGGCGGACCGCACCATCATCCCCATGTATGACTGGCTGGGCCTGGGTGCCGAAGCGCACCTGAACACCCCGGGCAAGCTGGGCGGAAACTGGGCCTGGCGCGCAGCTGCCGGCTTTGCTACAAAGGCACTGGCAAAAACCATCAAAGATGAGGCCAGCGTTTACTGCCGCGTATAAATCGCGGGTTTGGATTGAGCAATGTTTGACAATCTGACGAAAATGTAAAAACTCCGGCAAAAAATTGTGCATTTTGCTGGCAAAACCAGCCCCTAAATGGTATAATATTGCCAAAGCGATATTATACCATTTTTTCGTCTGAATGCGTTCCCGGTGTTCCCGGCAACAGCGCAGCGGGAGAAATTGTGATATAATAAGCGGAGCGTTCCCCGAAGTGATGAGGGAACAGGAGATGGCGCGCGGCATGTATGGGACTGCCGGGTGCCCGGATGATGGGGAAAAACACATGAAGAAAGAATGGACTGAGCAGGATCTGCGCAGCCTTGCGCAATCGGCGCAGGCGGCGTTTGAGACTGTGACCCTGACCGAAGAACAGCCGGGCGACGGCTGGCAGGACGACGGACTGCGTGTGGATTACGAACTGCGCAATGGCCGGGTGGACTGCGTGCTGCGCCGCCATGTGGAAGCAGAAGGAAAATGCTTTGAGCTGCAGATGTCGGCTCCGCTGGCAGGCAATGTTCTGCCGGAAGAGCGCATGACCCCCCGCGAGAGGGAACTGTGCCGCGAGGATATGAGCCACGACTTCCTGACCGGCGTGTACAACCGCCGCTATTTGGAAACCGTGTTTGCGGAAAAACTGGAACAGTGCGCAGCGCAGGGCCGCAAGGCTGCTGTGGCGCTGGTGTCCATTGACAATGGCCAGAAGCTGCGGGACAGCTACGGCCAGCCCGTGATGGATCAGCTGCACTGCTTTGTGGGCAACCAGTGGAAAAAGAGCTTCGATACCCCAGCGGCACGCATCGTCTGCCGCCTGACCGGCAGCATCTTTGTGGTGGGCTGCGTGGATGCCGACGCAAAGCAGCTGGCCGACGAGATGGAAATGCTCTATTCTCAGATGCCTCATGCCTGCATCACCACAGTGGGCCTGATGCACCGGGTGCCTTTCACCCTGAGCTGCGGCGTGGCCGGGCTCGAAGATGTGCAGGCCAAAAACTGGCAGGCCCTTTACGAAAAGTGCGACGAGCGCCTGCGTGCGGCCCAGACCGCCGGCGGCGACCGGGTGCAGAGCCGGTAAAAGGGGAGCTTACACGGCTTCCCCTCATCCGTCATTGCTAAAGCAATGCCACGCATTCCCCTCTCTGCCGCAAAGCGGCATCTCTCCCCGGCCGGGGAGAGTCTATCCCCTCGGGGGAAGACTTATGCATAAAATCCCCCTTCCGGAGCAAGCTAATGCCGGAAGGGGGATTTTTTTGTATGGAAAACCAGAAAAATGATAATCTGAATCTTTTGGAAGCCGTGGTGCAGAATACCGAAATGGGCAAGAACACTCTGGAACAGATCGTGCCCATGACCGACGATGTGCAGTTCAAGGCAGAGCTGCTGCGCCAGCGCAACGTGTACCACCAGCTCAATCAGGAAGCCCACACCGCCATTGAGGCCTGCGGCGGCACCGCCCAGGGCCAGAGCACCATGGCAAAGTTCAACACCAAAATGGGTATCAGCATGAAGACCATGACCGATAAGTCCACCCGCAATCTGGCCGAGATGCTCACGCAGGGCAGCGGCATGGGCGTGGTAGACTGCGTAAAAGCCCAGAAGGATTACCCCAATGCCGCTCCCGGCACGAAGCGCCTGGTGCAGCGGCTGCAGGATTTTCAGGAGGAAAGTAGGGTAAAACTGGAACAGTTTTTGTAAAAGGAACAGCTTCTGTGAAAAGACGAACTGGCAAAGCCTGTGAGCTTTGCCAGTTCGTCTTTTTATCATTCGGCTTCGCTGTGGCCGAGTTCAGTCTGTGTCACTATTAGACTTTCCATGCCGGGAATGGCTAACAGCTGGATGGAGCTTTCATTTGTTTTCCAGATATAGTTGAATTCTTTAAGGCTTTGATTTGCAGTGGGGTCATCACTTCGAGTCGATTTTCCATACAGTTTATTATATTTTTGGATGATCTCAGGGATTAATTCTTCTGCATGAGCTGAATTCAGAGCGCTCCAGGAGACTCTATACAGTCCATCTTTATCAAATTGATACAGCAAAAGCGTCGTTCCGCCAATTTCTTCCGACTCAAATCCCTGAAGAGGATCGGAGTCTTCTGTCGAAAAAACGTTGGCACTTCCATCTCCTTTTTTGCTTCCAAAAGCTTTGGGATGCTCCTGCATGAAGTCCTCATAAGAAGTGCCCCACGGAATATTTTGATAATATCCGGGGTCTTTCGACGAAAGGAACTTCCATGCTGCGAACGCTAGTACGCCCAGAACGACAAGAAGCGCTGCTGCAATTAAAATTTTCTTTTTTGGCGAAGACTTTCCGGAGGCAGAAGGCTGAAGCACAGTTCCTTTTGCAGCTGATTCGACCGGAGAGCTGACGGCTGTACCGCATTCCGGGCAGACAGAAGCCGTTTCCGGCAGCTCTGCTCCACAATTTCTACAAAACATAATTTACTCCTTAATAGTTGAAATCCAAAATCGTTGCACGACACTTGTCGATTTTTCGGTCATAGCTCACCATCATTTCCCACTTTTTGGATTCACCCGGTGCCAACCCTTCCGAACCGACTGCATAAGTCCAGTCGGTGTCGATCACATTTCCGGCGCTGTCCATAAACGCACATTTGACTTTTACATACGATACGGTTGAGCTGCTGTTGTTTTTAACAGTTCCCTCCGCGTAATAATAATTTCCTGTGCTGCTGAGATACAGTCGGGTGACTTCCAGCCCCAGCTCGCTTGCGGAAACGCGGTTGTTGTTTGATACGGCATCATCGTCATATTCCAGATAATGGGAGTAACAATAGTTGCTGTACAAAAAACGCTTTTTATTGCAGGACTGAAGGGCACACTTGTGGGAATAGCAGTAGTCGCTGCCGGAAACAGCCTTATTTTTACAGCCGCTTTCCTGGCATTTTCCCGAGCCTGCCAAGAAGGCCCCCGCGGCTGCCAGGACGATCACCGCAGCGATCAGCCAGAGGATGCGTTTGTCAAAAGGAGCTTTTTCCGGGGACAGAGATTCGTGCTTTTTCTTACATGCAGGGCAGACGGATTCGTCACCCAAGATCTGCGTGCCGCAATATTTGCAAAATTTCATTTTGGGCGCTCACTTTCAGCTGTCCTGCAGTAAAGAGTAAACGTCAATTGCAGCTCCGACCGCGACAATGAGCCAACCCAAAGACACTTCAATTTCAGCAAGAATTTCAGAGACCGCAACAATTCCCTGATATGTATAAGTATAGAAATCAGCGCCGAATGAAGTAGACGAAATGCAGGTTCCGGCTGATGTGATGCGCATGACACCCACCACGATCAAAATCGTTCCAACTGCAAGCCCAACAAGCTTCTTTACAGAAAAAGAAACTTGTTTCTCAGCGCTTTTTTCTTTGACGGGCACATTTGCCGGTTCTTCCGCTTTTGCAGCAGCGGCCTCTTCTCCGGCCTGCAGGTTTTCCAGAGATGCACCGCATGAAACGCAGAACTTGGAGTCATTTTCAATGGGGGCACCGCATTTGGGACAATTCATAAGTTCCTCCTCTACACCAAAAGGTGTGAAACATTGCTGTCAGATTGAAGTAGATTCGTCAATCCGACAAAGATTTATCGGCGTGATTATATAATAACCGTAATAAACTAACAAGTCAAGTTAATCTACTGGTTTATTATTCTTTTGGTTCAATCATGTATTGTCAGTATAATAGAGAATACAGGAGGACTACGGAATGATCGACTATGCGGTGATTGGAAAACGCATACAGAAAGCTCGCCAGGAAAAAGGCATCACACAGGAAAAACTGGCTGAAAGAGTTGGGATTTCCATCGTATATCTGTCCAAAATTGAAAACGGCCGCGTTTATCCAACGCTTGAAATGCTTTCAAACATCTGCACGGAATTGGATATGGATCTTGCGCAGGTGCTTGCAAATACCGAAATTGCACAGAAGGGGTATGCAAATGATCGGGTTCTTGAGCTTTTTAATGCCTGCTCCATCCGGGTGAAGCCAATTGCACTTTCTCTTCTCGAAGAGCTTTCCAAGCTATAATGTGCTCCAACTGCTCTGCGATAAAAAATAAAAGCATGTGCAGCAGAACTTCTCGAAAATCAGAGATTTCGAAAAAGCAATGATGCACATGCTTTTTTATTATGGCTTGGTGATAAGGCTAAATCTGGATAAAAATCAGAGTGCTTCCACCATGGCTGCAACGATTTTAGTGGCGGTGGCAACGTATTCGGCAATGCTGAACTTCTTCACCACCAGTACCTCGTGGCCGTCCTCGTCGGCGTTGTCGCTCATGGCACGCAGGATGACGCAGGGCACGCCGTTTTTGGCGGCGATCTGGCTCACAGCGGCGCCTTCCATCTCCACACAATCGGGGGCGCACTTGGTCTCGATGGCGGCTTTAGTCTCACTGTCGCCCACGAACAGGTCGCCGGTGGCGATCTTGCCCACCAGAGCCTTCACACCTGCGTCGGCGCAGGCTTTCTCGGCGGTAGCAATCAGCTCCGGGTCGCCGGTGTATTCTTTCAGGAACGGCGGGTTCTGGCAGATCATGTCCAGCTGGGCGTCGTGGTACAGCACGGTCTTGCCGATGACCACATCGCCGATGCCGATCTTGCTGGTCATGTTGCCGGCAATGCCGGAGAAGATGATCTTCTCGGCACCGAACTTGGTGATGAGCACCTGCGTGGTGGCGGCGGCGTTGGCCTTGCCCATGCCGGCGCAGCACACCACGACCTGCTTGCCTGCCAGAGTGCCCTTGTGGTAATCCACGCCGCCGTAGGGTTCAACGGTGACGTTTTCCAACTTTGCACACAGCTGATCGACTTCATCGGGCATTGCGCCCATAATACCAAAAATCATAGGAAACCTCATTTTACGATTTGAAATGGCCGCCGTTTCACTTTGGCCATGTTTAGCGGAAAATTATTTTGACTTTGTAAGCTCCAAAAGCCTGCGGGCTTTTGGAGCTTACTTTTTTACGAGAAGGGCCGAAACCGGAAGCAGCAGAGGCTTTCCGGTTTTGCCAAAGGCCCCATCCCAGAGGGGGGCTGTCACCGCAGGTGACTGGGGGAGTTTGGTTCCCTTAAACGTTGAACAGGAACTCGATGACATCGCCGTCGTTGACGACATATTCCTTGCCTTCGGTGCGCTGCAGGCCCTTGGCCTTGACGGCGGCGTAATCGAAGTTGTTGGCTTCCAGATCCTTGTAGCCGATGACACTTGCGCGGATGAAGCCGCGCTCGAAGTCGCTGTGGATCTTGCCTGCAGCCTGCGGAGCTTTGGTGCCCTTGCGGATGGTCCAGGCGCGGCACTCTTTCTTGCCGTCGGTCAGGAAGGAGATCAGGCCCAGCAGGTCATAGCTGGCGGTGATGAGGTTGTCCAGACCGCTGGCCTCGATGCCCATCTCAGCCAGGAACTCCTTCTTCTCCTCGGGGGAGTAATCGGCGATATCCTCTTCGGTCTTGGCGCAGATGGGAATGTAGCGTGCACCCTCTTCCTTGGCGCGTGCGGCCACCAGAGGGACATACTTGTTGTTCTCGATGCCCTCCATCAGGTCGTCCTCGCCCACGTTGCAGGCGTACAGAACCGGCTTTGCGCTCAGCAGGCCCATCTCGTGCAGAACGGCCTGCTGCTCGGCGTCGCCCTCGTCGAAGTCGAAGCTGCGGGCGGGCTTGCCGGTGCTCAGGTGGTCGGCCAGCTTCTGCAGCCATGCAGCCTCAGCGGCAGCGCCCTTGTTGTTGCCGCTCTTGGCAGCCTTGGCCATGCGGCCTGCGCGGTTCTGCACGACTTCCAGGTCGGACAGGATCAGCTCATAGTCGATGGCGTCGATGTCGGCGATGGGGTCCACGGCCTCGGCCTTGGAGACATCCTCCACCACATGGATGATGTTGTCATCGTCGAAGCAGCGCACCACATGCACGATGGCGTCGCATTCGCGGATGTGGCCCAGGAACTTGTTGCCCAGGCCTGCGCCCTGGCTGGCACCCTTCACCAGACCGGCGATGTCCACGAACTCCACGATGGCGGGGGTCTTTTTGTTGGTCTGCCAGATCTCAGCCAGCTTGTCCAGACGCTTGTCCGGCACGGCCACGATGCCGCTGTTGGGCTCGATGGTGCAGAAGGGATAGTTTGCGGCTTCTGCGTTCTTGGTGGAGGTGATGGCGTTGAACAAAGTGGACTTGCCTACATTAGGAAGTCCCACGATACCTAATTTCATTTTTATGATTTCTCCTTTTATGATGTAGATGATAAACAGCTATATTGTACGGATATAAGTTGTTTTTTGCGAGAACTGAATTTGGCGTTAGGTGGGAAAATTGGATTTACTCACCCTTTGCTCACCCTTTTTGTGCTTCCTGTGCCTTTGCGAACTGCGCTACGGCCTTTTTCATGGAATCGTCTGTTACATGAACATAGCGGTTCATGGTGGTCGTGATGCTGGCGTGACCCAGCAGTTTTTGCAGGACTTTGGGCTGCATTCCGCTCTCAATGGCGCGGGTAGCATATGTATGGCGCAGAGCGTGCATACAGAAACGCTCGATCCCTGAATCGTCGCACAGCTTGTAGAGGTGAGTGTCGTAGGAACTGTTCTTGGCAGGCATTCCGGTGCGCCAGTTGATGAACACCAGATCACGTATAACCAATTTTCGCTTCTGACCAGTCTTACGATCCATAAAGGTCAGGGTAGTGGACAGGTCTTTCGATTCCTTGCGGTATTCTCTGGTGTCATAGATTTCCCGCAGGATATCGTAAGCGGTGTCAGTCAGAGGAATCGTGCGATAGCTGGATTCCGTTTTCGGAGGGCTAGCACGCCACACGCCCTGCTTGTGACGATACTCCAAAGTTTTGTTGACTGTCAGAGTATGCTTTCCCCAGTCAATAGCATCCCACGTCAGACCAATCATTTCACCAGTGCGTAAGCCTGTTTCCAGAATCAGCGCATACTGAGCGTAGTTATGGGAATGCTTTGCGGTATCCAAAAACTGTTTCTGTTCAGCTACGGTCAGAAAGTGGATATCATCAGGCGCACGAACGGGCTTTGTATAGCGAACACCGTCCATTGGGTGTTTGGCAATGAGGTCGTTCTCTCTGGCGCTTTTGAAGAACGTACCCATTGTCATATAGGTCTGCCGGATGGTTGAACCGGCGTAGTCGTCCTCCATGGCGTTCAAAATCCGCTGACAGTCGATCTGCTTGACATCGCGCAGCAGCATAGAACCGATGAATGGCTGGATGTTGTGCTCGTATCGCTCCCGATAATTCCGAACAGTGTTCAGAGCACGGTTGCCAACGACATCCTTGACCCATTGATTGAACCATGCGTCCACCGTCATATTGGGCGATGCCACGGTCCGACTTTCAGGGTGTAAGCGTAGATAGAGCTGTTCCTGTCGCCAATTCTTGGCTTCTGGCAGGGTCTTGAAACAGCGTTCCTCACGCTCACCGCGATAATTTCGGCAGCGAGCATAGTATAGACCGTCTTTTCGCTGACCAAGCCCTTTTCCAAGTTGTTTTCCTTTAAGATTTTTGCCCATGTTTGCGGCTCCTTTCGAGATAAAAAGAGCCCACACAACACGTTTTATTGTATCATGTGGGCGTGGTTTATGCAAGTCCTTCAGCGGGTGTTATAGGGTATCAGATGGCGTACTGCTCATCCAGGAACTCCTCAAAATTTTTCCGCTTGATCAGTTTCTTAGCTCCCACGAACACCACAAATTTGCAGCCATCCTGCAAGGCAAGCTCGGAAATGCGGTTCTGACCAATGCCGAAATACGAGGCGGCTTCAGGGACGGTCAATAACCACTTTTCGTTGAGTGGCACGGGCGGGATAGACTTTTTGACAGATGTATCGGTGCTCGGAAAGGGAATCGGTTCCGAGTTGAGATCGGCTGCAAAATTGGGAGCAGTGGTGGACATGTTGATGTTGGTATGAGTGCTCATAATGTCTTCCTCCTGAAATTAAAATTGAATGCGAAGCAGATTGCTTCATGATAAGCATATCTGCTTGAATTGGCGTACATTTCGCCTTATGGTGTGATAAGTGCTTGAAAGGAAATCTGCGCATCATCCTGTTGAATCAGTGAACTGAAATCCATGTAAAAAGTTGCCGGTTGCACTTGTGCTGGTGGCCAAAAACAGTTATAATTACCGTAATACGAGTTCATGGGAACGGATGCAAAAACGACAGATCGAAGCAGCTGCATTTGTTGGGACTGACTTTGCTCTTGTGGAGCAGAAGATTCATCACGAAGATGCAGCGGTTCAATGAAAGGTTCCGAAGGCGAATCCGGCAGCAGAGGACAAGCGTTCTCTGTTACGGTTTCCGGTTTGCTGGGAGCGACTTCTTCATCGTCGCAGTCATCAAGAGCGTCCAACGGCAAAAGAAGATCAATCTGCGCTGGAAGCAGAATCGGTTCTGTATCGGAAGGAACCGGAATCGCCAGTGGATCATTGGCAGGAATGACATCCTCTGGTGGCTTACTATGGATGACCAGAGGCTTGGGAGCCGGCGTGTCAGAATCGCCTACATAAACTGGGCCAACTGGGCCGGAGACCATGAACTCACCGACTTGAAGCACTTTAAGCGTGGAAACTAACTTGGCTTTATCTTTCGGGCTGAGCAAGTTGGCACACATACGAACCTCTTCATCAGCTGGCTGGAAACACATCATATACTTGCATTGCTGAAGCAAAATCCGTTGTTCAGGCTTGAAAGTACGAATGCTCTGGGCAACCAGCAGTGCGTACAGACCTTGTTTGCGGCCCTCACAGAGGATTCGCCCCAGTGCGCTGGAAGAGCGCAGCGGATAGTTGCTTAACTCATCCAGATACAAAAAGGTAGGCGAAAAACTCTCGCAGGTGGCTTCTCGTAACAGTGCTGCAAAAAGCACCTCTTCAACGATATGTTGTGTGGATAACGAAAACGAGCTCAAATCCAGCAAGGTAATGCCGGTGGAAAACTCTATGTCACCATCCTCAAAAAGCTTTTGCGCAAATAGGGGAGCCAAGGCGTTTTCCAAACCGGACGCAGAGCGTGAATGAGAACTCTTGATCTCCTGATGCAGGCGTTCCAGCACTTCATTCGGAGCAGGCGAAGCAAGAAGTACCTCTTTTAAAAGAGACCGCAATAGCTGTTCTTGTGCATTCGACAGAGTGATAACGGATGTGACAGTATCAGCGAAAGATGCAGCCGCGTCCGCTGGATTATCTGATGCCCCGAACAAATGCAGCTTGAGTGGTTTTTGAGATACGGCCTGACGATGCACATGAGGCTCTAAGTCTGCTGGCAGGGACACAGCGTGACGGTGATCTATGACTATGATCCGAACACCTGACTCCAGCAGCCCCCTTATAATATCGTAGGAAAGAGTAGACTTTCCTACGCCGCTTTTTCCACAGATAAAAATGGAAGTGTTTCCCTCCTTGAGTTTTTCGATGATTGTAACAGCTTTTTGATAGGTAGAGCCTATTTTCAACTTCATGGTTCTGTTCCTCCTGTTTTAATCAGAATCTTCATATTCGGTTAAGCAGCTGCGCTTCAAAGTCAAGAGTCGAGCATCTACATAGGTTCCGTTGTTAATACGAATCTTTTTGGCAGTGCTGAACTCAGAGAGCGGATGCTCACTTTGCAAACGCGAAATAACATCGGATGCACTATATCCCGGTGCATACTCATGGAGTAGAAACTTCAGCGAAGACCCTTTCAGCAGGAAAGCATCCTTTCTTTGGACGATATCCCGGTCTGGGTCATAGCTGGAATCGACCTCTTCATAGCGGAGAAGACGAATGTCTCCGGATTCTTGTGCGGAATAGAGTACCTTGCGTAAAATCTCTTTGGCGTTGCAATCCAGAGAGCTGTCCCACTCGGATAAACAATTATTTATGTATGACTGACAGACCTCGTGTGCTGTTTGCGCTGAATCCGGCTGTTTAAGGAGTTTTAATGCCCAGCAAAGAACAGCGGATGAAACGCTTAGAAGTGCAATTTCATTCCGAAAGGCGCATTCTTCATCCAAGGAACCTAAAGCGGTTGTGTAGGATCGCTCAACGATGCGCTCAAAGGCATCTGGGTTGTGCTCAACAAGGGCACACAGATTGCTAAAGATTCCGACCAGAGGCAGCGCAGCTGCATGACTTTCCACATGAGGCAAGAACAGGCAGTGCTTCTGCTGCAATTCAGTAATGCCGTTCGTAGATACGATAAGGCACAGCGGAAAACGAGGCTCTGTTTTAGTCCGCGTAATCAGTGTTGCAAAATTCGTCTTTGAACGGTAGTCGCCAATGGTGGCTGCGAGCATAGGATCGTCACCGGATATTGGAAGCAGGACATCGGGACCGTGCTGATCGAGCATTTCATTGAAGTGTTTCGGTATATCGTCAGCGGCTATCCATGTTGGAACAACAGCATCATCGTCCCCAAAAGCAAAGAAACGATGAACGCCCTTAAATTTGTCAGGAATTCTGGTTTTGATAATCCCTAAAATTCCGGCTAAAACCAAGGAAAGCTGATTTGAGCGGGTGGTATCTACTGCTGGAGTAGCTAAAGCTTCTTTCAGTTGTGGCGTATAGAGCCAGTGACCATCCTCTAGTTGATACCATCCAACGGGAGGCAGCAAGTATGGATGGTCAGTGTCCAAAATTGAACTGATGAAAGCCACCAATAAATCTGCCCATTGTTTGCTATCGGCGGTATAGCAGAGGACACCACCAGCAGCCATGAACTTCTTCAGCAGCTTCTTGGGACTAAAATCGTCTTTTTCCAGCCAGAGTTCACCGGGCGGCTTGCATGGAATGCGGAACGATATATAAATCCATTCGGCTGTTTTGTCACGCTCGACCTTCTTTACAACAACTGCTTTGAAATCATAGCAGGACGTGAATGGTCGCCGGATTGGTCGAAGGTCGTTCGGAGCCCGTTTCTTAATGATCCAAGGGCGGTTAGAAACATCCAAGTCAAACTCAACATTGTCAAAGCGGTTGAGCTCGGACAAAAAAGCTTTTAACTCGGCTTTTTTAGCAGGGTCAGCCTGTTGTTGAACCAATTGAAAGATTTGCTGACGGTATGCTGTTTCCATGCTATCCAAAGCCATTTGGTGCGTTTCTGTATCAATGAACGCCGGACCACTGTCGTTGACAAAGGTACAGGCAGGCACAGAAGAAAGACCCCCGGTTGGATCGTGTGTACGATTTGAAGGTGTAAATGGATTATTACTCATGGTAAGACCTCCTTATATACGCTATTCGATGTTGCCATCTACAAATTTCTGCATGGCTTCAAGAGTGTTGCCCAGTTCGATCTCTTTTGGCAATTCCATTGGCAGGAGTGCAAGGACTTTGATTTTTTCTTCTTTCATTGCGTGTCTCCAAATAAAAACAGGACAGCCCACATGGACTGCCCTGTAAAAAGTAAGGGGGAGCATCCGAAGATGCTCCCCTAAGTGTTATATATGGTTTAGTTGATGCCAAGCTCTTTCATCAGCTGAGTACGGTACTCCTTATCTTCAGAAGCCCGTTTTGCATCCTCAATGCGGTTTTGATCGAAGAGCTTCTTCATCAGCAAAGCCAAGTATCCTCGCCGTCAACTTTGCCTTTTGCAATGCCTTTCGCAATGCCACGGTTTTCCACTTTATCAAGCACATCACACATATTGCGTGGGCCTCCTTTCTGGCCA
>CAVKKE010000014.1:0-29239 GCA_963656875.1 Barnesiella intestinihominis
GGGCCGTCGGGATGCCGGTCACGCCGTCCCTCATGAGGCCGCAGACGTCCTCGTCCGCGCGGGTGTCGGTGATGTCCGCCGCGGTGACGGCGGTGGAGCCTGCAGGCACCGAAATGGTGCACAGGCCAAGCTCATACTGGTTGTGGTTCTGCAGGATCTCAGGCGGCTGCGCGGCCACTGCAGGCGTGCCGGTCTTGAGCTTGATCGCCGTGAGGTTGTCCGACGTATCGAACTGCAGCACCACACGATCCACGCGGTTGAGCGTGTTGTCAGCATCCGACACGGTCAGGACTGTGTTCTCCCGGCTGCAGACGGATACGCCCTTGAAGTCGTCATAATTGATCCAGGCAAGACCGGGCGCAACGGTGATCTGCCGGGTGCCGGTGATGCTGACGGAAAAGTTGCTCTCTTTCGAGTAGACGCCGGAGGTGCGCGTGCACAGATACACTGCCACATCTTCGGCACTGTAGGTCACACCGTCCAGCGGGTATGTGATGATGCTCATTGTTTCCTCCTGAGGATGGGGGTACCGATCTCGGTACTGACCGAATTTTCTCCTTTTTGGGAGTTCAGAGTCACAGAGGTGATGCGGGCAGCAGCCTGAATGTCCGTGCCGGGCAGGCTGGCCGCCACGACCATGCCAACAGTGATACTGC
This sequence comes from Barnesiella intestinihominis, assembly GCA_963656875.1. Classification (GTDB taxonomy): domain Bacteria; phylum Bacillota; class Clostridia; order Oscillospirales; family Ruminococcaceae; genus Faecalibacterium. Next base: position 657 of record CAVKKE010000014.1, read on the forward strand.
CGGTGGGCGTAAAGCGGAAGTTCTCAATGCGGTTGTGCTTGGCAAGCTCCTGCTCACCCAGTGCCCGCAGCGAGGCGAGATAGTCGTCCTGCGACTGCTTGTCCTCTTTTTTTCTGCTGGACTCATCCAGCAGCATCTCCCGCCGGGCAGCGCCGGTGTTGTCGGCAGCACCTACAGTGACTGTACCCTCTGCACCGATCACGGTACAGATATTCTTATAGTCCGTGATGCTCTCGGTATAGGTCAGATCGGTCAGGTTGCCGTACTGGGGCGCATAGCGGGCATTGGGGTTCAGCTTGGGCCGGTACAGCTCGAACAGCAGCTTTTTATCCGGCTGGTCGAACCGCACCCGGAAGCCGATGTCCAGTTCCTGGCACACCTGCTCGGCGATGCTCAGCAGGCTGCCGGGGTTGACCTCGCCGGTGTAGGTATCTGTCAGCTCTGCCAGCGTGCCCAGTTCAAGGCCGGGCCATGCGGCAGCGCCGGATACCAGACTGCGCAGGGTCTCTTCTGCGGAAAAATCGCTCAGGGTGTCCGTGCAGACCCGCTCGTCGAGGATGCAGGCAGCATCTTTGGTGGAGATCACAAGTTTGTGGCCGGATTTCTGGGCCGACACGATGCGCATGAGCCGGTCACTGCCAATGAGCCAGAGATACCGGTCTGGGCGGCAGAGTGCCTGCAGGGCGGTCGTGTCGTGCAGTTCCAGCTGGGCACCCTGCACGCCGCTGTAGACGTTGTAGCGCTCCGGACAGACCAGTGACACCCAGCTCTCGATGCGCCCCAGCGGCTGCAGCTGGGCGCTATAGACACAGATGCTTTTGTGGCCGGACGCTGTCAGTGCAGATGGAATATCAGCCATTGGAATCCTCCGTGATGATAGTCGAATATGCGGCGTGCAGGGTCAGCGTCAGAAAAAGCCAGCCGTCGCCGGAATCTGCCGTGCGCTGCCATGCCTGCGCACCGTGATACACCGTCCACAGAGTGCTGCTTTCGTCAAGGACAGAAAGCACATCGTAGGCTTTGCCGTCAATGATCTGCTCGACCCGAAGCAGGCCGTCTTCACGGTAGATCTGCAGCTCGTCGCCGTCCTGCAGGGTCGTGACAAAGCGCAGATACTCGCCCGTCTCCGGGTTGAGGACGCCGGGGTTGACCACCGCGCCCCGGGCGGTCAGCGAGAGTTTCCAGCTCTGGGTGTCCAGACCATCGTTGATGACCCGGATATAGCTGGCCTGCTCACGGATGCCGAACTGGTGCGCATCGTAGCACACCGGCAGGCGGAACACAGGCGTCACCTTGATGGTGGCTGCCAGCGTTTCATCCGTACTGTGCCAGTAGGGATTGGGGCAGTAGAGCTGAAAGCTGAAGGTGGGCCAGAGCAGCGCCGCCGAAATGTCCGGGCAGCGCTGCACCTCGGCATCACAGTAGTACTTCCCGGCCACTGTGAGCCGCCCGGTCACGCCCGGCGCAAACACGTCCCGCAGCTGACGCTTGCAGTAATCCGTGTTGCGCAGGATGCGCCCGGTGATGGTGCGGGTGACGCCGGAAATGCTGCGGCTCTCCACGGTGCCTCCTACCTGCTGGTAACCCTGACTGGTCTCCAGATCCACAGGCAGGTCACCCAGCGGGTCGCAGCTCCACAGCACTCCGGCCTTGTAGCCAAAGGCAAAGCTCTGGCCGTTGCTGGCAGTAAAAACAGCATCAAACACCTTGCAGCACCGCCCTTTCCTGTTCATACTGCGCTTCACGCATCAGGTCTGCAGCCGTCTGCGCTTTGCTGTAGATATACTGGTTGACCTCGACGTTGGGCCGCTGGGTGCGCTGGGGCAGAGGAGAAGTCTTTTCGTAGTCCCACAGGGAGCTTGCCGTACCGGAGATCACACTGCCGCCGGATGCCGTGCCGCCGGTGCTGGTGTTCTTCCGACGGAAGGAAACGCCAAGAGCCGCCACCAGACCGGCGATGACTGCCACAAGGGCGATGCCCGCCGCGATCATCACAGGGCCTGTGGGGATGCCAAGGGCTGTCAGCGTGCCGCCGATGGCTTCCAGCATGCCGGTGAAGGCTCCGCCGATGGCCGTGAGCAGGCTGCCGACTGCTGCCATGATCTCCGGGAAGCAGCTCACGAGACCGCCTTTCAGGCCCGTACTGATGGCGAGGGCAGCGGTGCTCAGAGGCTGCTGCAGTCCCTGAAAGATCCCGGTCAGCGTGGTGCCGAGGCCGGAGAACTGACTGACTACGTCGCTGATTCCGCCGGTCAGCCCGGAGAAGATCTGCGAATCCATGCCCCATGCACTGTTGGCGATCTGGCTGATGCCCTTGCCCAGAAAGTCGTTGACCTGCTGGATCAGGTCTTTGCCGAAACTGTCGATCAGCTGCTTAGTCTCAGGCGCAAGGCCGTTGTACAGGGTGGACAGCACCCACTCGCCGACAGAAAGCCAGTCCTGTTTCTTCACAGCATCCACCAGCGTGCTGAAGGTGCCCAGCACGCCATTACCGGCCTCTTCCTGCCAGCCCTTTTTCAGGCCGGAGAAGGTATCCGCAGATGCTTTTTTGATGACCTCGGAGACCGATTCGGTACCGTCGGCGGCAATGGTCTTGGCGCGCTCCACCGTCACGAGCATCCCGTTCAGCACCTTATTTTGCGTCTCGGTAATGACCTGTTTTGTGGTCTCGGTGCCGTCGGTCAGGGTCGTCGTCACAGTCTGGGTAGTGGTCTGGATGCCGTTCACAACAGAGTCGAAGGTTGAGGTGACCGTCGAAGCTGTCTCGCGCACCATCTCGGCAGTCTGCTGGACAGTCTTTTTGCCGTCAGCGGCTACCGTGGTGACGGTCTTGATGTCCATCAGCACGCCGTTGACCATGTCCCGGCTGGTCTCGGTGATGACCTGCTTGGTCTGTTTCTTTCCGTTGGACAGCTCTTCGTTGGTGGTCTGGATGGTGCGGGTGATCTTTCCGGCCACCTCAGTCATGGTTGTCGCATAGGAGTTGACCACCGATGCGGCGGTCTTTGCGGCGGACGCAGCCTTTTTGCCGGATTTAGCCGCAGCGCTGCCCGCCTTGGATGCCGCAGCGCCGGACTTGGTATAGGCCGGGATGGCGATGTCCGCCATATCCTGCGCACTGCTGCCCAGATCAATGTTGGCATCTGCCCAGTCGGACAGGCTGCTTTTGCTGCCGCTGGCCGTTTCTGCAATGGTCGTGCCAGCAGTGGCTGCGATCGCACCCGCGCCGACTGCACCGCCCTTTCCGGTCAGACCGTTGATGAAGCTCTGGATCAGGTTCTTGCCCCACTGCAGAGCCTGCGAGGGCAGACTTTTGATCCAGTTCAGAGCGCTGGAAAAGCCGCCCTTGAACGCCGCCAGCAGACTGGAGCCCATGCTTTTCACGCCGTTTGCAATGCTGGTGAGCAGCGTTTTGCCAATGTTCAGCCAGTTGACGGCAGAAATGACCGAGAGCACGGCCTGCAGGATCTTTTTCCAGTTTGCCAGCAGACTGGGCACCGCCTGAACGATGCCCGCGGCCAGCTGCACGATGAGCGAAACACCCTCGGCGAGGATCTTCGGCATGTTGTCGTTGATGACGCCGCAGATGTTGATGATGATGTCCGGCACGTAGGCGATCAGATCGGGCAGACCTGCGATCAGGCCGTTCATCAGCTGGGTGATGAGGTTCAGGCCGGCATCGACGAACTCACCGGCATTTTCCCGCAGGTTTTCCGTAAAGGACAGCAGCTCCGGCAGGGCGTTGGACAGAAAATCCGGGATGCCCTGCGTGAAGCCCTCAGCCAGCGAGTTGACCAGATCGGTGCCGGACTGCAGGATCTCCGGCACAAGAGTGTACACCAGCTGCGGGATGCCCTGCAGCATGTTGCCGATCATGGGCAGCAGGTTGCCCTCGAAGTAGGTCTGAGCAGTGTCTGCCAGAGCCTGCAGGGGCTCCGTCAGGTCTGCGCCGGTAGACCAGTCAGCCAGCACATTCTCGGCAGCAGCCTTCATGGAAGCAAAACTGCCGGTCAGGGTGGTGGCTGCTTCTTTGGCCGTGGTGCCGGTGATGCCCATTTCTTCCTGAATGACATGGATCGCGCTGTACATGTCAGCCAGATTGCCCAGGTCGTAATGCACACCGGAGATTTTTTCGGCATCCTGCAGCAGCCGCTGCATCTCCGCCTGTGTGCCGCCATAGCCCAGCTTGAGGTTGTCCAGCATGGTATAGTTTTGCTTCGCAAAGCCCTGATAGGCATTCTGGATATCCTGCATATCCGTTCCCATCTTATTTGCATTGTCGGCCATATCCACCATGGCCACATTGGCCAGCTGGGCCGCGGCGTTGGTGTCGTTGCTCACGCTGGAAAGCAGGCTGGCCGCAAAGCTGGTGGTCTGCTCCATGTAATCGTTGGCGGAAAGGCCCACGGTCTTATACGCCTGCGCGGCATACTGCTTGACCGTGTCGGCACTGTCCTTGAACAGGGTCTCCACACCGCCCAGGCTCTGCTGCAGCGCACCGCCCATGTTGATGGACTCCGAGATGATCTTGCCGATGCCTGCGGCGGCGATCACACTTTTCAAAGTGCTGGCCAGCTTTGATCCGATGTTCTGGCCGGTCTTTTCTCCAAGGCCATCCGTCTCTTCGTCAAAGATATCGGTCAATGCACTCTTGATGCCCTCTGCCGACGGCACGATCTGCACATAGGCCTTCGCCATTTCAATTTTGTCTGCCATGTTCAACCTCCTTTCAGGGCCGCAAGTGCGGCTTCAAATTCTTCCGGGCTGTCGTAGCTCTGCACATTGCTGCTGTCCCGCTCCGGCAGCTCCATCAGGTCGGCCAGAATGGAGGGCGGCATAGTGCTGCCCTCCCGGCCAAACAGACGCCACTCCAGCCGGATCAGGCTGTCCGCCATGGATGCCAGAAGCTGGGTCTCATTGGAGATCCGCTGGCCCCGCAGCTTCAGCATGCTGCGGCTTTCTTCCGGCAATCCGGCGGCAAGGGTGGCAGCCATACGCAGCGGCAGGTTGCGCCAATACAGCACATGGTAATACTGTACGAAATCGCAGATCAGCGCGTCCTCGTCCGATGCGATCAGTTCGGCGAGGATACAGAGTTTTTTCCGGCGGCGAAGCTCCGCAGCAGTTCACCCAGAGCATTTGCGACAGCTGCGACCGGCACGCGGCCTTCCGGGGTGCGCAGGTGGTCATAGAGCTTTTTCCGGCCATCCTTTCCCAGCAGACGCTGTGCCAGACGGCCCATGTCGAAGACATCGCCGTCCTCCATGCCGCCCAGAGCGTCCAGCAGCTCCGCGTTGTCCAGAACATTTTCGTCCAGCTCGATCTCAAAGCCGTCAGCAGTTTTAGCAGTGATCATGCCTGCACCTCCTTGCCTTCAGGGGCCGTCTGAGTCTCCACTGCCTCGATGATGTACTCATAGTGGGTGTTGCCATCGCTGTCCGGCACTGCGGTGATGGTGGTGTTGTAGCCCACCGCACCGTTGGAGTAAGTGATATCGCCCACGGCAGTGACGGCGGCATCCGGGATCACAATGCGCTTGAGCACACCATTTTTCATGACCATTTCCACGACCCAGCAGCAGTCCTTCTGTTCGTCGGCATTGGCCTTGACGGTGATGCCGGTCTCCAGTGTACCGCTGACATTGCTGTCACCATACACGGACTTGAGCACTTCGGGGTTCAGTGCTTCCAGCAGGGTGTAGGCGAAAGTATCGGGCTTTTCGGTCTGCTGGGTCAGCACGGTATCGCCGCCCCATGCAGTGGTGTTCTCGCTGGAGGGAGAGTTGGAGTTGGTCAGGCCGTCGCTGGAAATGTAGCCCAGCGATTTGAAAGCCTTGTCCAGTTCGGTCTTGGCATCCGTGGGCAGCGTAGTGCCCAGAGGGGCACGCCAGACCGCACCGCCAACCTTGGGCTTTGCGGCGGAGACATTTTTTGCATTAGCCATGTGTATTGCTCCTTTCAAATCAGTAATGCGTGATGGAAAAAACGGCCTGATATCTGGGCCGTTTGCGTGTGGTATCCGGGAAATTATAGTCGGCGGCGAGGTTGCAGGAGATGATCTCCGGCAGGGTGTCGGCGTCCAGCATGGCCTGCACAACGGAATGGCTCAGCTGGGCGGCAGCATAGCCGTTGCTGCCGTAGGACTGCACTGCCAGAGTTGACGTATAGATGCCGTCCTCATAGTCGGAGCCGGTCTTTTCCAGAATACAAAAATTGCCGGAGGGCTTCTCCGGCATGGACATATAACAGGGAAAGGCATTCTCCCACAGGTAATTCAGGATGATTTCTTCGATCATTTCTTTCTCTGATAGCTCCTTACGGTGATCACTCTGCCGTCCTTCAGATGGCGCTTGTGCTCATGCACCACTGCGCCGGAACGGCTGGAAGACACTGCTTTCAGCAGGGTGTTGTGGGCAGAGTTATCGTCATAGGCGTTTTGAGAAACGGTCTCCACCACGGCCACGGCGCGGGTCTGCGCCACATAGGACTCATACCCGTCGCCGCAGCGGTCTTTCACGGTGTCGGCACGGTCTTTCAGCACTGCCTGCATCTCCGGGGAGCGCAGCAGCGCCCGAACGCCGGGGCTGTTCAGTTCGATCTTCACCTTACTCAAACCGCACCACCTGCACCTTCTTGTTCCAGCACAGCGGGATCATGCTCTCAATGCCCTGCACGACACCGCCGCAGGTGCGGAAGGTTTTGCCCCAGAACTCGACCCGGACATCGTCCCAGTCGTGGGTGTCGCCCTTGGGGATGGCCAGCGTATAGGCCAGCCGCCGCCCGGTGAGCTGCAGTTCGGTGGTGATCTCATCGGCAGAGGGCTCGCCCACCAGCACGTTGTGTACGGTGACGGGCGTCTCCGTGTAAACGGGGTCGTGGAAACCGTCCTCGCCGGTCTGGGTCTTTGCATAGAGGGTGATGTCGATTCCTTTCAGCATAAGTCCTCCAGAGGGCTGCGGGCACCGATGCGGCTCCCGACGCCCAGCAGCTTCTTTTCCAGCTTGGAAAGATACAGCTCACCGGAAGAGCCGCCGTTCATCGTCCAGCTCTGGGAATAACCCAGCGCCGTGGCAGTGCCCTGCGTGGAGCCCATGGGGAAGCTGATGCCGCCCTCGCTGCTGCTTTCGCCCAGCTGACGACGCACCATCCGGCAGGAGACCAGCCGCTTTGCATCCGCTCCGGCATCCGGGTTGTAAGCATCGATGATGACGGCGGCTTCGTCCAGCAGCGCGGCGCACCGGGTCTCTTCATCCCCGGCCAGCGCACGGAAGCCGCCTTCCACGTCCTGCACTTCAGCGTAAGCGCTCATAGCGGCACCTCATCAGGAGGATGCTTCGGTCTTGGTCAGCTTGTTGAACACGGTGGTGTCGCAGCGGAAGCCGACCTCGATCTCAGCGCGGACGGCGAACATGTTCTGCTGGAACAGGTTGATGGTGCTGCTGCCGTCGGTCAGGGTGGCCTGATCGGAGACAGCGATCTGCACGCCTTCCACCGTGCCGTAGACCGCCTGCGTCCAGTCACCGGCAAAACCGACGACGTTTTTCTTTGCGGTGGTGGAGTCTGCAATATAGGCTCCCTTGCTCTGCATGGTCTTTGCACCCAGGATCATGGGCACAGCGCCCTCGGCTACGCTGTTGATGAACAGCGGACGCTTGTTGCCGTCCACGGCATTCAGCAGCAGAGCCTTGCCCTTGGGAGACAGCACCCAGCCGTTCAGAATGCCGTTGTGGTCGGCGATGTCTGCATCCGCAGCCACCAGACCGGCATAGGCGTCGGTGCCAATCTCCTGCGCAGTGCAGGCTTTCAGGGTGTCGAAGTTGGAGCCGGGTGCAGTGACGCCGCCGAACACGGTGGCGTCGAACTTCTGTGCCAGTGCCAGCGGCAGACGCTTCACCAGCTCATCGTACAGGGCGGGCACGTCGCGGCGGAACTGGTTGGAAAAAGGCACGATCACAGCCAGCGTGTAGGGCTGCATGACCTTGGTAGCCAGCGTGCTGCGCTTGACCGGCTTCTTTTCGGTCTCGCCGACCCATGCGGCCTCGGGGTCGCCGGTGATGATGGGAATGGTCGCGCCCAGGCCCGGCAGTTTGATCTGACGTGCCAGTGCCATGACGGCAGAGCTCTCCTGCGTCTTCTGCAGGATCTCGCTGGACACCTCACCGGGCAGGGTGATGGTGGTCGTGCGGTTGATATCGGTTGCTGCCATTGTAAAAATCTCTCCTTTACAAGGTTACTTGGTCACCTGCTCGAACCAGTCCGCGAACTGCTGACGGGTGGAGCCGGTGGGGGTGTGGTGCGGATCGCCGCCGTCCCTGACGCTGGGGTATCCGGGCTTTGCAAACTTGAGGATGGCCTGTGCCTGCGCGGTGCAGGCTTCCTCGGTGCCGCCGCTGAGCAGATCAGCGGGCACGCCGGTGGCAGCGGACACCTTGGCACGGATCTCCCGCAGGGTGTTGGCACTGTTCAGGGCGTCCAGCTGCTGCTGCAGCTTTGCGGCCTTCTCATTGGCCTTCTGCAGTTCGGTCTTGCCTGCTTCCTGCGCGGCGTCGAACTGCTGGGCCTTGGCCTTCAGATCGTCATAGTCGGCGTATTTGGAGCGCTCACGGTTCAGCCGGTCGGAAATGATGGCATTCATCTCCGCTTGGGTGAAGGTGCGCTCGGTCTGCTGCTCTCCGGCAGCGGGGGCGGTTTCCTGATTCACAGTTTCTGCCATAGTGGATTCTCCTTTCCGGCTTTACCGCAGCCGTGGCGTTGTAAAAGAACAGGCCGGCAGAATACCGGCACATGGTGCCGCTTGCAGGGATCGAACCTGCCGCTTCCGGTTTACGGATCCGGCGCTCTTCCGACATGAGCTAAAACGGCATGAAAAAAACCACTGTTGTGCCTTTTTGAGGGCATACAGTGGTTAAAACAGGGTGTTTTCGTGAATGGAAGCTTACTTTTTGGGGTGAGGGTGCGGCTGATGCTTGAAATCCTCAATCGCCATGCAGATAAAAGCAACGATTCCGATGCCGCAGAAAATCACGGCTTCCACTGCAAGAATGGTCAAAAGAACAATCAAAAAAGAAGGAAGATTCACGGTTTCACCTCCACGCTGGGCAGGATATCAGTGTGGAAATACAGCTTGTAATGGTACGGGTCGGTATGGGTGCCGGTGATGTCCTCGACCACATACATGGTGTAGTCGTTCAGGTAGATGTAGTTTTTGCGGTAGGTGTCAGGGCCGATTTTCACCGTGCAGACCAGCTCGTTGTTCGAGTTGTTGGAGATGGACATGTAGCCCTCGGCTTCCAGAATCACCTTATCAGTGCGGGCGTTGTAGACGGTGATCTTACGCTCGCTCTCAAAGTAATCGGCCTGCTTAGAGATGTTGGCGTTGGCCTTGTCAGCTTCCGAACAGCCGCACAGCAGGATGGATGCGACCAGTGCAAGGGCGAGAAGAATCTTTTTCATGGTTCATTCCTTTCTATTTTGTGTCAACGGTCAATTGCTGTAATAATCAGAACCAGCACAAGCCAGAAGGCAAGGCTGATCCAGAGGGGTGACAGCACCCAAAGCCATGACCAGTGAATAAAGCCAGTCAATTTAAGTGTGATAAAGAGAATGCTCAGCAGGCCGCAAAAACCGATGCCAGAGCCGGAGCCAGAGTGTTTATCCATAGTTACCTCCTGAAAATGGGCAAAAGAAAACCACGGTGCGCGTGCATCGTGGTTCGATTGCATTATTTTTGTGTCGTTTCGGCTTGCTTTTGTCGTTCTTCGCGGAGTTTCTTGCCTTCCTCATATGCTTTCTCAATATAAGCCCAGCCTTCTTCCCAAGAGAGCTTATCTCCGTCCAACATATAGCATCAACTCCTTTCGATGCCATAAGTATAGCCATTTTTCAAGAAGCTGTCAATAACATCATCCCATTCCTTTTCCGATGCACCGCGATATTTGTACAGTTCTGCAAAAGCCGTGTTGTAATCAAAACGGGCTGTTTTGGAAATCGTCCAGACCTTACCCTGATTTGTAACGATTGACATTGTACCGATGGAGTCGTTTTTCAAAAAAACTGCAACATCCTGCAGTGAAAAATAACTCTGCCCCGGATGATTATGGCAAAGCATGACGCTTCCGAGGGATTTGCTTCTGAGCCAATGATACGATGCAGCATCTCTCTCAATGTCAATTGAAGTCTGGTCTCCTTTAACAAAAGAAAGCCTTTCATTTGCATTCAGATCCAGCAGACAGGCCACTTCGTTGCTGTCGTTTTGCGACTGAGCGAATTTCAGCAGTTCACGGTGAGTTTCTTGTATAAAAAGAGCCGTCTGGTGATCTGCTCCATTTGGAGCAACCAGCGGCACTTTCTGAATCGCCTGATCTGTGATAAAAACTTTTTGCCCACGGTTCTTCTGCCGCAGTTGATACGCTGCCCTCTTCTGGGCGTTGATGGCATTCTTCCGGGCAGCATAATCAATGCGGCGCATTTTGTTGATATCTCCGCCTGCCGCGTTGTACTGCGCAAGGTACTTTTCCGGGTCATACCCGGCCACGGTGGTGCGGTGGTCGAACCGGATCGCAAATTCACAATCGCAGTTGGCGTGGATGTGCTGGGCGTGGCCGCCCTTCAAAACCTTATCGCTGGCTTTCTGCCAGCCGTTGGACGCCAGTGTGATGCAGAACGGGCAGGTGTCGCCGTGGGGCACCCATGCCCACTCCGCTCCGTCACGGACGGCATTTTTCAGGGTGGTATCGGCTCCGGCCCGCTTCACAAGGCGGCTGACGCCGTTCGGCAGATTGGCAGGGTTCTGATCCTTGGTGGCGTTCACCATGCGGGCTACTTCGCCGTAACCGGCAGTTTCGGCAGGCTCCGCGGCGGGCACATACACTCCCTGCGCTTCGGCCAGTGCTTCATACATCTGGCAGGCCAGTTCTGCGCTGCCCTCGCCGTATTTCGTCACAAGGCCGTAGGCATAAGCCACAAGGTCATCCGCGTTGGCCGTGCCGTGAGCGTCTATGTATTCCCGCATGAGCTGCCCGGCCTTCTGGTTCAGCCGGGACAGCCGGGTGACGTACTCATTCCACGTTTTCGCTGAGATCTGCATCTTCCATCTCCATCAGCAGTTTCTGGCCGCGCTGGCGCTGTTCCTGCGCCTTGATGCGCCGGATGTCCGCCTGGTCGAAGCCGATCATCTCCAAAAAGGTATCCGTCCCGGCAAACTCCTGCCGGGCAGATGCGATCTTGATGGCAGCATCCGCCGTCACGGCCACGCTGGGCATGGCCGGATTTTTGAAGTGCGCCATGATGCCGGTCTCCTGTTCGGTCAGCTCGGAAAGCTCACAGCCCCGTGCCACGGCCTGCGCCATACAGGCAATGGTGCGCAGAGCATCGCCGTTGCCTGTGTTCAGCTGCTGGGCCAGCAGAACCAGCGTCTGGCTCTGGGCAAGGATGGCATCGCTGCTGGTGGGGTTGGCGTCATTCACCACGCCCACGTCAGTGACGGTCAGGCCGGTGGCCGCTGCAAACTGGGTGGCCGTCATGCGCATCTTTTCCACATGGGGCGTCAGGCTGCCCTGCGCCAGCTGACCGAACTCCGGGTTCTCGCCGGTCTCCGGGTTGGAGGTGGCCGCGATCATAGTGCCCATGTAAGTCTTGAATTTGTTGGAAATGATGGCGTCATACTGCTCATCTGTCACGCCGAGAATGTACTTCTGGGGCGTGGTGTCGAACTCCAGCGCAATGGCAGCGTTGGCAGCAGTGCGCACATAATCGTCGATCAGCGCCCGGATGGGCCGCTTCAGGCGGCTGCGGCCAAAGGGCTTGGAGTTGGTGGCGTTCCAGATCATGGGCTCCATCAGCGGCCTGCCCATGGGATGAGACTTGCGTTCCGCCGTCCAGAAACTGCCGTTGCCTTGCAGCACGATAATGTCGGTGTCGGTGTAGAAATATACCAGCGTAGGACGCCAGACGCCCTCAAAATGCTCATCCTTCACGGTGTCGATGATGGCCATGCCGCAGTCGATGCGGCCTTTCTCACCGCTCCAAAGAGCGGAAGCCATGGCGGGCGAGTGGAACCGGATGCGGCAGCCGATGTCTGCATCTGCGGACATCGTGGCAAACACGCAGCCGTATTTCAGCTCATCCCTGCAGGCTTTGGCATATTCGGCCACAAGACGGTTTTCCTTTACCAGCCGGACAAGGCTGTCCAGACCGCCGCCGCTGCCCACAAAACCATCGAACATGGAACGCGCAGCCAGCACATCCACGGCTTTCTGGCCCCAGCTGCAGCCCACTTCCAGATTCTGAAAGCTTTGCGGGATCGCAACTCCGAGGTTCACATTTTTCAGGGTGATATGTCCCTCGTAATATTTGTCCTTGAGTGCGTTGCGGCTCTGATGATAGTTGTAGGCGTCAGCCAGATCACGCAGCTGTTTCTGTTCTTCCTGCGTCAGACCGTCCACGCGGCCGAAATTCAAAGTCTGCATTGTTTTCCTCTTAACCGATCTTCATTTTGCGGGTAGGGTCGCGGCGGCTGGTCTTTGCGCCCCAGAGCGCCAGCGCACAGGCTTCCACCGGCAGGCTGTTGTCTCCGCCAAAGCCGAAACCGCCCGCAATAGGCCGCTTGACGGCGGTGACGGCGCTTTCGTTCAGTACCGTCTGGGGCCTGTACCATGTCAGGGTGCCCTCGCTGATGCTGTTGGTGAAGCCGCTGACAGCGGCGATCACGTCCTTCGCGGCGGGCCGGATCACAGAGTTTTTGGCCCGCCATACGTCCCGGATGCGCTCCACCAGAACGTCCACGCCGTTGCGGCCGTCAATGACCACGCAGCTGGCCTTGCCGTACCGGTCGTTCAGCCAGTCGGCCAGCCATGTCAGGCCCTGACCGGCAGGGCGCATATCCAGCAGCGACACCCGCGCGGCTCCTTCCTTGGGGATCACTGCGCCGCACAGACACACAGCGCTGCCGTCAGCGGCGAACTTGACGCCGTAGGCGGTCTTGCCCTCAGGCTTTTCATCCTCGCTGGCGCAGGCTTCCCACGCGGCGCGGTCGATGGCGTAATCCAGATGTTCAGTGATCTCCGGGCTCCACCAGCCCAGACGCTCCCGGGCGAAGGTGTCCGGGTCCAGCTGTTCGGCTTCGCCCTCAATGGTGCTGTACTGGATGCGCCGTCCCAGTGCCGGGTTTGCGGCGGCCCAGCGCGCCGGATCTTTCACATTGCCGATCTCCGGCACCGAGAACTCGAACCATGCGGCCTTTTTGGCATCGCCGTCCAGTGCGCGCCTGCGCAGGGCGCGGAACACGGTGCCCACGGCATCGGGGCCGGGAGGGGTGCCGACGTAGATGGTCTGAGGGTTCAGGCTAGCCGAAATAGCGGGCAGGAAAGAGCCCTGCGCGGTCTCGTCCAGCTCCTGCGCCTCGTCAAAAATGAGAAGGTCGCCGTGCTGACCGCGTCCGCCGTTGCGGGTGCGTGCCAGAAACTTGATGCGGGCACCGCTTTTCAGGATGATCTGTTCGCGGCCCAGTGCGGTCTTGATCTCAGCCACATGGCGGCGCAGCTTGGGGCTTTCGAAAAATGCCCGCATTTCCTCAAAGGTCTCGGTGGCGGTCTTCTGCAGATGGGCGGTGTAAATGACCGTTTCATTGAACAGCAGCATCCCGGCTTCGGAGCGCCCCTGCACCAGCAGGCTCTTGCCGTTCTGACGGGGAACGCTGCCGCCCGCCGTGGGAGCCGCCCATTTGCCGGAGACCGTGCGGCCCATCCAGTCGTCCAGAACGTCACTCTGCCATGGGTCGAGCACCGTGCCGCCCGCCCGCAGGATGCGCACGGCGTCCTGTCCGTCAGTTGCCGGATACTCCGGTGCGATACGCGCGGACGGCTCCTGGCTTCCCATCATTTTCCCTCTGTGCGAGGATCGTGCCGATCTCGTCGTCATTGCTGTCCGCTCCTTCGATCTCTTCAATTTCCCGGATGGTCTCCCGGTACTGCTTGGTCAGCTGGGGCAGTGCCCGGCAGTCCTCGCAGGCGTCGATGCCGGAAGCCAGAACCTTTGCCAGCTGCTTCAGCTGTTCCAGCCGGGTGCCCCTGACGGTAATGCTTTTCATGGTCGCCATGGGCCGGAACACCCCCTTGTGATTTTCCCTGTGTGTAAATCGGCGCTGACGGCACTGGGGGTCGCCGGGGGCGAGGGAGGGGTACCCTCCCCACCCTCACCAGCTGCCGTCCGAAATGTGCGGGATTCGCACGATTTTGGCCTGTTTTGAACTGTTTTCGGCGGTTTTGCTGCCTTTTTGCGCATTGCAGAACCAGTGCGCAGCCTGCAGATTGTTCCAATCTTCCGCAGCAGCCCGCGCGGACGGGTAGCCGAACTGCTTCCATTTGGAAACCGGTCTGATCTCATCCACCACAAAGGACAGCGGATGCTGCGCGTCCGAAGGCTCATCGTAATGAATCGGCCCGAAACGCCCATGACAGATGCCGCACTCGCAGCCCATCGCACGCAGCCGTGCACGATGCTTGCGCCTCAGCTGACCGTTGGCATAACGCGGATTGCCCATGCCGCACACCTCCTGCTGACTGTAAAAGAAAAGCCCGCACACATTTGTGCAGGCCGGATGCTTTCCGCACCTCTCCGGCACACCCCGGGGGCTCTTTTCAGGGGCGGGGTATCTGCCGGAGAGGGCAGGGTATAAAAAGACCCCTTGGGTGCTTTGCAGGCCCAGGGGTATCAAAAAAACCGCCCGGAAAACCCGAACGGTCAGAATATTAAAATAAGCAGCACCCGTGCATTCCACCGCACATTCAGTTTGTTCGGAAGGTTCAAACGGAGTGGGTGCTGCTGTGCCCGAAACTTACGCCGTCAGGCACCCGGCGTCTGCGCGGCCCCCTCATGGGGCACGCAAAATGGCATTCCCGGCAGGTCCCGAGCCTGCAGCCTCCGGTTTTGGAGACCGGCGCTCTACCGATTGAGCTACGGGAATATAAAAACAGCTCCGGTTATCTGCCGGAGCTGTTGGTTTGGCGCACATCCTGCAGGAAACTACAACCTTACAAGGATTCTAAAGCCTTTTGGAGCACGCGAAGGTTGGACGTGCAGCTTTGTGGGGTGTCCGGCCCATGCGCCATATGGAGCCTCGAACAGGATTCGAACCGGCAATCTCCATCTTGGGGTGATGCTCAACAGTAATATCTCGCATAGAAGCAGCCCGCGAAGTGTGAGTGCAGAGCAGGTACCCGTCGCGTAAGGAAATAATCGATGATGCCAAAATAGAGGTTCACACTTCGGAGACTGCGTAAACAAGCGGCGCACCGCTTTGCGCGGTTCCGCTTGTACTCAGAATATCACAGATGGGATGTTTTAGACATGGATTCGATATGGAAAGTACATGGAAATCATGCAAACCTGTCCCAGATCAGAGCCAGCCGCTCACAGCCCCGGCGGATGAGTTTGGACACTTCGGAGTTTTCACACAGGTTAAAGGTTTCCACAATCTCCGGCTGGCGTTTGTTCTCGATGTAGAACATTCGGATGCAGTCGCCCTGACGAATAGAGTCCTTGTCTTTGGCATCCGCGTATGCACGGCAGGTGGCTTCCATTTTCAGGGACGCCAGTTGTTTTTTCAACTGCTGTAGGGTACGTTCCTCGGCATCCAGTCGCGCAACTGCGCTT
The DNA here is from genome assembly GCA_963656875.1 of Barnesiella intestinihominis. Lineage (GTDB taxonomy): Bacteria > Bacillota > Clostridia > Oscillospirales > Ruminococcaceae > Faecalibacterium. Next base: position 16,307 of record CAVKKE010000014.1, read on the forward strand.
CCTACCCTATCGTTAGCGCTTCCGCCGGAGGGCAGGCCGCTCAAACTCTGTGTGCATTTCTCAGCGGCATCACGGACACGCTGGATCTTCTGTTCTTGCGCATGGATCTGGTTGGTGAGATCCCGGCACTGCTGGAACCATGCCTTGACGGTTCTGTAATCGGTCATTCCAGTTCCTCCACCCGGACGAACACGCCGCAGGGGTCCGACCAGAATTTTTCTACAATCTCGCTGCACACCTGAGCATCATCGGCCCAGAAATGCAGGCGGGTCATTTCGTCCTTGAGGGCCTTTTCCAGATTGTCCGTGTCCGGCTTGCTGGTGCGCCAGCTGCCGCTTTTTCGGCCATCAGAGGGAAAGCACCATTTCACCAGCAGACGCACCGGACGGCCTGCCGGAATAGGCTGCTGCGGTGAGTGGGGTGCAAGATAGGCGTGGAGCTTGGCTCGGGTCTGCTTCAACTCCGGGCTGTCGTGCAGCACCGCACAGGGCTTGCCGCCCTTCATGTAAGCGTGCAGCTGCTTTGCGTTGTGGGTGGTGGTAGGCGGCTGCATGGGGATAAAGAATTGCGTGTACATGGGGTTCACCTCGTTCTTTCTTTTTCTGATATGCGCCAACGTGATGGGGAGGGTCTCCGAATGGATGGGGGCTGTGCACGCCCCATCCTTCGGGAAACCCCATCACAATTGCAGTTGCAGTCTTAGCTATTATATATAGGCTATTTTGCACTGCAAAATCTGCAGTCATAGCGGCTATAACTGCAAAATTGCAGTTTTTCGTGTCGTGCAAAATAGCGGCTATAACTGCATTTTTACAACAAAACGTGATTTCGAATTTTACAAATTGTTTAACCGCCGCTGCCGGGCTCTTTGCGCCCGACATTCTCGCCGTCGATCCAGAAACGTCCGTCATCCTTCAGCCGGGTCTTGATGGTACGGGGCTTCAAGTCCATGTACTCGGCCAGCGCATAGACGGTGACTTTGCCGTCCATCATGCAGGCTTCGAAAGCGGTGTCCAGCTCGGCCTTTTTGTCCTTGGTCACCTTGGCTTTATCGCCCCAGCGCTTGGCAGCGCCGCGATTGCCCAGCGTCTTGAAGTCGCTGTCTGGCTGCAAATCCTCCAGCAGGCCGGAATCTGGCTTGTGCACGGGGTAGTCGAACCAGAGGTTCACCGGGTCGAAGCGGGCGAACTCGCGCAGGGTGCCTTCAATGCGCCATGCGGTCATGCCGTCGGCCTTTTTCTCGGCAGCGGCCACTTCGGCGTCAATGGCACGCAGATCCGCAAGGCCCAGCTTTTCCTTTGCAATGGTCAGCATCCGGTGGCGGCTGAGGGCATCGTCCGGGCCGTAGGCGTCTGCATGGCCGCGCTTGTCCAGCATTGCTTTAATGACCCGGCAGGCGGCTTTGTTGTGCAGCTGCTCCCGGATGGCGTCGGTGGGCACCAGCTCGGTCATGTCCAGCATGGCGTCCGGGTCACGGGCGAACACACCGGAACCGGATGCACGGTCCATGCTGCGCTTACCGCCCTGGGCACCTTTGCTGTGGTGATGGCAGTAGATCACGGCGCAGTCCAAAGCGCGGCACACAAGGTCGAACTGGTTGCAGAACTTTGCCATTTGGTCGGCGCTGTTCTCGTCACCGGTGATGACCTTATAAATGGGGTCGAGGATGACGGCGGTATAGCCTTTCTTCTGGGCCCGGCGGATGAGCTTCGGAGCCAGCTTGTCCATGGGAACAGATGCGCCGCGCAGATTCCAGATGTCGATGTTTTTCAGGTTGTCCGGCGCATAGTCAAGGGCGGTGTAAACATCCTTGAAGCGGTGCAGACAGGACGCCCGGTCAAGCTCCAGATTGATGTACATCACCTTGCCCTGTGCACAGGAGAACTGGCCCAGCCACGGCTTTCCCTCAGCGATGGCGATGCACAGCTCGATCAGTGCGAAGCTTTTGCCCGCCTTGCTGGGGCCTGCCAGCAGCATCTTGTGGCCCTTGCGCAGGACGCCGAAGATGAGCGGGTCGGCCAGCGGTGGCAGGCTTTCCCAGTCGGCTGCAAGATTTTCCGTGTCCGGCAGATCGTCTGTCTCCGCTTCCAGCCAGTCTCGCCACTCGTCCCAGCAGGATTTTCCGATGTTCGTTTCCAGCAGCACCTGCCGCTTCTCTCCGCGCACGATGCCGGGCATCCGGGAAAGGCGGGAGGGGTTACGGTTCTGCTGGTCGAGGGTCAGGCCGTTCTTCTGGCAGGCAGCATACAGGTAATCCACCCGCCTGCGGTATTCGGCATAGTCCGGGGCATCCACCTTCACGATGGCATGGATGCTTTTGCCGCCGGAGTACACCAGCGCCGCACAGGGCAGTTCCAGCTGCTTGATAATGGCCTGCTGTTTGCCCAGCTCCATGTTGTCGCACTCTACAAGGGCGTAGCGGTAGGCAGTGATATTGGCATCTTTGCGGCCGGTGCCGTCCACGGGGTTGAAACAGATCCATGCGCCCACCTCAGGATCCCAGTCGCCTACCACTTTGCCGATGTCCCCGCCGCAGTCATCCAGTTCGGCAATGAGCTGCCCGGCGGTGCGTGTCCAGCTGCCCTTTGCAGGACGGCGGCGGTCTGCGGCCATAAAGCTTTCAGTCACATAGGCCACATATTCGTCCGGCTCAAACAGTGCATGCAGATAACGCTTGAGCTGGTCAGCGGGATGCCACTCTTCGGGCAGGGCCAGTTCATGGGCTTCTACCCATCGAGGGTCTACCAGCTGACCGTCTGTGTGAGAAGGCCCGGCGGAGATGTCGTCATTCCAGTCCAGAGCGTGCCCGGAGGGGCCGCTCCATCCATGGTCATAGGCCAGCTGAAAGATGCTGTTTGCAGTGACCGGACTTGCTCCGCCGCCGTGAAAGCTTTCCCATTTCCGGGCACACTCGCCCTTGTGGTAACGGCCCGCGTCCCGGGTGCTCCACTGCTCCCAGGCAGTCACCGGCAGGCCGGAATCCTTCAGCGCCATGCCCACCATCAGCCACTCTTCGTAGGTCAGGGCGGACGGGGATACGAAGTCCAACGCTTCTTTGAGTTCATTTTCATGTTCCATTCGCGTTACCATCCAAAGTTAAAAGGGCTGTCCGGCGCAGTGGGCGGCTCGACGGGCGGGACATAGGTTTTGGGTTTCACGCCCTTGGGCACACCGCGCCAGCCCTGCGCCGCAATCCGGTCGATCATGTGCTTGGCAGCATCGAAGCTCCATGTGCCCACACTCTGGAAGCCGTAGCGTTCCAGCACGCGGATCTGCTTGGGCGTAGTCAGACCTTCTTCACGGCGCTTGTTCAGCCGGTCCAGCAGCAGGGACGCTTTGCCTGCCGATTCCACAGCGTCCGGCAGGATGCCCATTTTCTCAAGAGCGGCGGTCTGTTCCGCACTGGGCGGGCCTGATTCCCAGCCAAAAGCCGGCACATACCCCGCAAGGTCTTCGGCCTGGATACTCATTTCGTACTGCAAGGGGTCCACGAGCCGGGCCTTTTTGCGGCGCTGCTCTTCCAACTGCTTGGCAAGGGCTTCTTCTCGCTGGGCTACTATATCTTCGCTGGCCTGTGCGGCGGCTTCTTCGATGTCCTCGGGACACCCAGTCTGCGCCAGATTTTCGGTCATCTGACGGGCGACGGCGCGGTCCTCACAGACCAGATCTGCCGGACGGCACAACTCGTGTTTGTCGGTCATCCACAGAAAGTCCAGCAGAAGCAGGTCGCTCTTGCCCGGTGAAAGCCGGGTACCGCGCCCCACCATCTGGCTGTACAGGCTGCGCACCTTGGTGGGCCGCAGCACCACAACGCAGTCCACGGACGGGCAGTCCCAGCCCTCGGTGAGCAGCATGGAGTTGCACAACACGTTGTATTTGCCTGCATCGAAGTCTGACAGAACCTCTTTGCGGTCGGCGCTCTGACCGTTGACCTCTGCGGCGCGGAAACCGTGAGCATTCAGCAGATCGCGAAACTTCTGGCTGGTCTTGATGAGGGGCAGAAACACCACAATCTTGCGGTCAGCACAGCGCTGGGCCATTTCAGCAGCGATCTGCTCAAGGTGCGGGTCAAGGGCGGTGCCCAGGTCGCCCACGGCATAATCGCCACCGCTCATGGTGACAGAAGAGATGTCCAGCTTCAGCGGGATGGTCTGGGCCATGATGTGGCACAGATAGCCTTCTTTGATGGCGTCGGTCAGCTTGTACTCAAAAGCAAGGCTGTCGAACACCTCACCCAGATTGCGCATATCCCCGCGGTCAGGGGTTGCGGTGACGCCCAGCACCTTAGCACGGTCAAAGTAATCGAAGATACGGCGGTAGCCGTCCGTGATGGCATGGTGTGCTTCGTCGATGATGATCGTACCGAAGTAGTCATGCGGAAAACGTTCCAGCCGGGCAGTGCGCTGTAAGGTCTGCACCGACCCGACCACCACACGGAACCAGCTGTCCAGGCAGGTGGACTCGGCCTTTTCCACCGCGCTGACCAGCCCGGTGGAGCGCTGCAGTTTGTCTGCAGCCTGTTCCAGCAGTTCACCCCGGTGTGCCAGAATGAGCACCCGGTCACCGGCACGCACCTGGTCGGCTGCGATGGACGCGAACACGATGGTCTTGCCGGTGCCGGTGGGCAGCACCAGCAGGGTGCGGCTGCGGCCGGACTCCCATTCGGCATGAATCTTATCCCGGGCCTGCTGCTGATAGGGGCGCAGGGTCTGAATCTCTGCCATCAGAATGCCCCCTGCGTCCAGCCCTGCGAGGGTGCAGCCTTGGGTTCAGGCGGCGGAAGGAAACGCTGCACTTCGTTGCTCTGGCCAATCTCGCCTGCGTGAGGGCCGCTCTGTTTGGTGTACTCGTGAACCCCCAGTTTGCAGATACCTTTGGCTCCCACCACATCGTTCCAGCGGGGACGGAAGGTCTCACCGCGCTTGCACTGGCCGATGCTCTCAAAGAAAGCACCCAGCAGGCCCTGCGTCTTGGTGTGCAGATACAGGCGATGGGTCACGGTGGTGTCGCCCTTGGCCCCGCCGTAGATTTTCAGGGTCAGCTTTGCCATGGAGCAGGGCGGCAGCTTGGCGCTGCCTTCAAAACGGGCGCGCTCCATCTGGGTCACTTCGAAGGGGTATTCGTCCTCAGGCAGCAGGGTGAACTCCTGCTGTTCGTTGGTAAACTCATCATCCCAGCCAAATGCGCGGCCGTCATTGTTCATATCGTTCATAAGTAAGTTCTCCTCTCAAAATTATCAGAACGGAATATCACGGTTATCCAGCACCATCTGATATACCTGCGGCCATGCGCCGATCAGACAGCCTTCCACGAAATCAGCGGGGTAATCCTTAACGGGCATATCTTCCGGGAAATATCCCCGCTTGCCGACAACGCCCTGCAGTTCTTCGCAGCTCACCTTATTGGCATTCATCAGCACGGCCAGCTTTTCGGGCACACCCAGAGAGAGCAGCACATCCTTTTCGGAGCTCTCCATCGGCGGGGTGGGCCGGATTTCGGTCACCGGCTTTGCCTCCGGCTGGGGCTTCGGGCTGGGCAAGATATCGTTTTCCGGCTGGATCTGGGGACGCGGCTTCGGTTCGGGCTTCGGCTGCGGCGCGGCAGGCCCGCCGGGGATGCAGGCGGCAATGCTGGCATAATCAAAGGGAACTTCCTCCGGCAGATCGAAGCGGTTCTTTGCGTCCCAGCAGGCATGATGCGTGGTGTACAGCACCCGCTTCCCGCCGCTAGCCTTGTTCTTCGCGTTGGGGCTGCTGCCGGCCTTTTCCACAATGGTCTTGTAGTTGGCGAACAGCAGCATATCACACCACTCGCGCAGCAGCGGAGCCACCTGCTTGGAGGTTTTCATAGTCCAGCGGTCATAGTTGCCCACGGCATCCGGCTGTTCAAATTTGGTAATGGCCGCATGAGCCAGCACCACGACATTGTGCCCGGCGTTCAGCACATCTTCCAGCGCGTCCAGCAGCTTGCTGAACTCTTCCTTTGCGTAGGTGTAGCCCTTGCCATAGCCGAAATCTTCGATGCCGTTGACTTTTGCCTTGGCGCACACTGCCTGGATGCACAGGCGTTCGGCCCAGTCGGCTGTGTCGATGACCAGCGTGCCGCAGGGAACATTGCCTTTGCGGACTTCGGCAACTTCATCCAGCAGCATTGCCCAGCTGGTGGGCTGGGGCAGGCGGGCCACGTTCAGACGTTTGGTGCCACCCTCGGTGTCGATGAACACAGGGTTCGGGAAATGGGATGCGAAGGTGCTCTTGCCGATGCCTTCGGGGCCATACAGCACGGTTTTGACCGGCGCGGTCTGCACACCGCTGGTAACTTCATACTTGCTCATTTAGAACGCTCCTTTCGTCCAGCTTTTCGGCTGGGGCTTTTCGGTGATGGGCGGCAGGGTGGTTTCAGTACCCTTCACCATACCGTCCTCGATGATGATCTGGCACTCGCTGCCAGTGGAAACACGGGTGGCGATGGCCTGCAAGCCCTCAGCTTCCAGCCATGCGGAAAACTCCTGCAAGGTGGTCATGTCCATCTGTTCCAGCTTGTCCAGCAGCACGAAGCCGCAGTCCGGGTTCAGGCGGCGCACGATGGCCGCGGCCACCCGCAGCTGGTCACTGCCGGACATATCTCGCCAATGCTTACCTTTATAAGTAAGGGCACCATCTTCCACACCGAGACCAGGAAGCGGCAAGTCAGCACCGTTCAGCAGGGCCATGCGGTCGGCACGCTTCTGGGTGATCTGCTCGGTCAGTTTGTCATAGTCGCTCTTGTACTGGGTTGCTTCATCCTCAGCGCGGGATTTTTCGAGGTTGGCGCGAACCTTGCGGTTAACTTCTTCGATATTGCGGATGGATGCTTCCAGCTCGGCTGTGGATTCGTCCTGAAGCTGGGCAACGGTCTTTCTTGCCGTTTCCCGCTGATTGAACAGCTTGGTGTGCTTGGCATCGAGTTCCTGATACAGCTGTTCCAGTGTGGCAATGCGTTCGCGGGCACGCTTCATTTCATCCACGCACTGCTGCAACTGCTGCTCAAACTCTGCATACTGTGCCCGCAGGCGCTGGTTCTCACCGTTCCGGGCCAGAATATCCTGCTGCTGGCGGATGAGGTCGGACGCACTCACCGGTTCGTCCGGGGCTTCCGGGTAGGAAATCAGCTCATCGGCAAAGTGCTTCTTCTGTGCTGCCAGCTGGCCGGTGAAGGTGCGCTTGTCGTACAGGGCCTTGATCTCCATGTCCCGGGTGTGCAGCTCGGTGCCGATGCCGATGATCCGCAGCAGGATATCGGCCTTTTCCTTGTCGGTGGCTTCCATGAAGCGGGGCAGGTCGAGGGCCAGCGGCTCCACGAATGCGTTGAGCAGCTGCTGACCGCTGCGGCGTCCGGTGGGGTCGGTGACGGTCAGGCTGGCGTTCTTGCCCTTGCGCTCTACAACAACGCCGTTGGAAAGCTTGACCTTCAGATGTGCCGGAGCGACTGCGCCGTCCCGCTGGGCGGCATCCGGGCGGAAGCGGTCACCGCCCAGAGCCCACGCCAGAGCGTCCAGCACACTGGTCTTGCCCTGATTGTTGTTGCCGCCCACGATGGTTAGTCCGGTGGGCGACGGTGCGAGTGCAACGGCCTTGATGCGTTTGACATTTTCGGCTTCCAGAGCCGTGATCTTTACAGACATTTGGATACCTCCCCTTGAATCTGTCCGAGAGTGTGTACAAACTGGTTGATGGCGGCTTCCCTCTGTTCGTCCGGCAGTTTGCGGAATAGTGGCTTTATAGATTGTGCGGTACTGGTTATCGAGCGCCCAGCTAGCAAAATGCTGTCGTAGGCATCCCGGGCGTCCTGATCCTGTTGGGCCTTGTAGTCGGCGGTCATATCGGCCGCGATCGCATATGCCTTTTCGCCCGCCCGGCGGTCTACCTCTTCTTCGTCCACCATTGCAGTGATGGGCTGTTTTTTCAGAGCGTCGTTCTCAGCCTTGAGCTTGTCGCCTCGAAGTTTGGCAGCTTCGGCCACCTGACGGGCGCCGGAAAGCTGATTTTCGGCATCTTTGGCGCGGGTCTCTGCCTTGTCGTGCAGCTTCCAGGTTTCCTCTTCCCGGGATTCAGCGGCGTCTACCCGCTCTTTCAGCTGGCTGTTCTGTTCCGTTAGCCCTGCCACATCTGCCTGTGCGGCTTCCAGCTGGGAGTTGACCGCCTGCAATGCGTCATGAGCCTGTTCTTCTTGCAGACAAGAGTTTTTTAATCGGGTGCGGGTTTCTTCAAGCTCCCGCTCTACTTGACGACGCTTAACAAATTCGTCGTTGTAATCGTGCGTGAGCTTGTCATTATGCGCCTGCAAATCATCCGCACGTTTATCGGCAAGTTTGAGCTGGGCCAACAATTCCTGATACTGTTTGTTAGTTGTGATATCGCCGTTCTTGACCTTCTCCACCAGTTCCGGCGGCGCACTGGGCTTTGCCACAGCGTACAACAGCGTGGGCGGCAGGCTTTCCAGAATGGCCCGCTGCCGGGGACTGCTGCCGTCCATCAGGGCAGAAACCTGCAGCAGCCGGTAGGCACTGTCTTTGGTGATACCGATGGACAGGCACCACGCCCGGAAGGTGTCATCCCCACGATTGCCATGCTTTGAGTTGTCGCATTGTGCGACAACTCCGCACAGCGCATCATGGGCGGCAGCGATGGCATTGCCCATGTGGACAAGGCCTCGTTCAGCCATCTGCTTGCCGTGGCGGTATTCGTCCTCAGCAAAATGCAGGTTTTCCACGGTCTGGGCGGTCAGGCCGGAATAGTCGAACGCCGGTGTCTTGTTTTTAGGGATGAAGGTCAGGGGCTTATTCAAAGAGCCGTCGGAACCAGCGGATAGTGCAGCATTCTTTTCGCTTGCACTGACCGGAGCCGCGGCGTTTTGCGCAGCAGGTGCCGTCTCCGTCGTAGGGCTTGACACCTCCGGCACTGCCGGGGATGCCGCAGTTTGGCTTTCCGCAGCAGTGGCAGCATCCAAACACTGCGCGGATGGGGTAGGGCGTTCCTTTGTTGGCTTGACATAGGCGCAGGCGTATTCGCAGGTGTTCCTTTTTAGACATTGCGGGCAGCACCCGACACAGCCCTGAATCTCGCCGTGCTTGATGAAGTGCCGGAGACCGGCTTCATTCTCGCATTTGTGTGATTTGTTATAGCCGCAGTACATTACACCCGCACCTCCGTGTCCTTCAGGCGGTCCAGCAGTTCGGCCTGCAGGTCCTTGTTCAGGGGCTGCAGGCGACCGCCGCGCCAGCCGTAGCACAGCAGAGTGCCGCAAAGCACCTCGCCGCGCCAGATGCGGTTCGGTTCCCGGCCTGCTTCGCTGTACATCAGGATGGCAGGCGTGCGGGAAAAATATTTCTGCGTAGCCGGTCCGCCTAACCATGATTCAATGCTATACAGGATTTCCGGCAGGTTTGCGACCACGGGTTCTTTGCCCGGCTCAATCAAAATACCTTTCATTGTAAAACCTCCGATTTTGTGGTATCATCGGGGCGATGGGAGTAGTGAATCCATCACCCTTGGGGCTTGTCCGTGTTGGCGCACGGGCAGGCCCTTTTGTTTGTCTGCATTTTCAGCAGCATGTACTTGCCGTAGCTCATGCCGGCCTTTGCTGCAGCACGAACGTCGGTGTGCAGGGCAAGACGGCCTTGTTCGGCGCGCTTCTCCTGCTGAGCCTTCCGAACTGCCTCAGTGTGATTCGTGTCCCATTCATGGCTCAGGGCACGACTGTGCTTGGCGGCGCATTCCGGGCAGCGCTTTGTAGAGCGGCCGACATTCGTTAGGAGTTTGCCGCAGTCCACACAGGTGCGGGTGTAAGTCTTGTAGTCGCTCATGCCCCGCGCTCCTCGTCCTGCGGATACTCCGCATTGCGGGCATGATTGCGGGTAATCTTGCCATACTGGCTGCGCTTGTTCTGCCGGTCTTCCAGTGCGAAGCTCAGCCGCCCCAGGGCGATGGACAGCAGGAGCAGCACCATCGCGGTGACGAACTCTCCGCCCGTGATGGGCTGTCCGATCTGTGCGCCGCCCTCGATGCCGAGGGCGTAGATCAGGCCAACGCAGAAACAGGCGACAGCGGCCCACTGCAGAATTCCGGGTTTAAGTTTCATAAGACAACTCCTTCCAGTTCGGCAATCATACCAAGAAGTGCTTTAACCTGGCTGATTTTATTGTCAGCCTCTTGAATAGACTTGTGAGCAGCATCGATAGCTTCAGGAGGTCCACCATATTTGTTGACGGAGTTGGCGGCACTCGTACCATCGGACGCAGAATGTGTCAGAATGACAGCAGCGTGCAGAAGGTATTCACTTTCGATTTTCATGCGGGTTCCTCCTCCTGAAAATAGTTTGCAGCAGATTGTGCGCAGCTGGTTCCGTAGGCTGCAACAGGATGCCATTCGCCATCCGCAAAGACTTGAACGGCCTTCGAACCGCTTTCAGCGGCGGCTTCGGCACCGGTCCGGTTGTACCCAGAATCGCGGATGCCATCCCAGCGGAACCACATACGGGTCAGCATCGGTGCAATATAGGATACTTCGCTGGTGGGCGCTGCAGCCCGCTCGGATGCAAGGATGTACGGTTTTGTCATGCGGACTCTCCTTTCTCGACAGCCGGGAAGAAATACTCCCCGATTTTCTCCTGCGGGATGTGCAACGCATTACAGAGCGCCACAATGTGTCCCCATTTCCAGATTCCGGCGTCTTCAGGGGCATTGATTCGGTCATTCAGGGTGCTGCGCGGAATGCCGGTCAAGGCAGGAAGGTCTTTCATGTCCAGCCCTTCGTCCTCAATCAGACGCCGGAGCTTTAAGTAAGGCTTCTTCATAAGTCATGCCACTTCCTTTCATGCTGCACCGCCGGGCCTGCCGTCCAGCTTTTTCAGGTTGTTGACCAGATTGATGCTGCGGGCAGCGGTTTCCATCTGCTCGAAAGCGTCGTCATCCATGCCTTTGCACAGGTCATGGATGCGGATCAGCCGCGCCGCTTCCTGCACGGTCAGGCCGTAGGCGGCGGGGTTCAGGGTGTTGTTCTTGCGTGCCATATGTAAGCACTCCTTTCTGTGGGTGGCTCCCACGACCGCCCCCATCGGGGCGGTTTCGACCTTTGCCGGAGGTCATCGTCAGGTGGGTTGTAGATGGTGACCTTCCCGTGCTATACTGGCATAGGAAGGAAGTGTATACATGCTGGATGCGAAAACATTGAAAGTGCTGGAGTTCTTGGACGAGCACCCGAACAAATGGTATTCAGTCGAAGAACTTTGTGAAAATGGAGTGCCTGCGGATTGGGAAACATTAAAATGGATGCAGAAACGCGAATCTGTCCGAACGGAAAGACGTGCGAACATTGCTATTGGCATATCGCTGTTAAGCTTGCTTGTTTCAGTGATTACCACGTTAAAAGGATGAAGACGCTGACGGCCAGCGCGGCACCGGACAGAAGAAGCGAAATCAGAAACTTTTCCTTGATGCTGGCTTCGAATTCGGCTTCCTTTAGACGTATCAAGTGATTGATTGCAGTGATTTCATGCCAAAGTCTTTCCCAGTCTCCGGCATCGCTGCTGCGGAGTTTTGGCTTAAATACGGATTGATCAGAGCTAAGCGTTCTGTGGTCGCGCTCAGTTTTTACGGATGCCGAAAGCAGACTGATGATTCGCTCCGCATCCGAAAAGCTGACATTTTCGCCCTTGAGCTGCTCGAACAGTTTGAGGGCGATTTGTTTTAAGCGCTCGGAATGTTCGCGGCGCTCTTGGATTTCTTTCTGGATACTCTCCATCTTCTTCACCTCCTTTTGATGAACTACGAAATCTACTTTAAGTAGATATGCTGGCGAAAAAAATTTGGTCGATAGGAATACCAACGACCTCGCTGATTCTTTTCGCCGTGGCAACAGTGGCATCTTCGGGTGATTGCTCGATTTTACGGTATCTGTCACGCGAAATGCCGAGTTTTTCTGCCATTTCACGCTGCGTAAAGCCAGCGTATTGACGGGCTTGCTTAACGGTGAATCCCAATTTTACACCTCCCTTCGTCTGGGTTCGAGAATACTATACTCCACTTTTGGTAGAATGTCAAGAACCTAAAGTAGAAAATTTCCAAATAAATGTTGACATAGCTCTACTTTTGGTGTAATCTCTACATATAAGGAGTGATTCAATTGAGCATCGCTGAAAATATTAAAAAAATCCGGTTGGAACACGAGCTATCACAGGCTGACCTTGGCAAGATTGCAGGCGTCAGCGATAAGGCGGTGTCCACTTGGGAACTCGGAATAAAAACACCTCGCATGGGCGCAGTAGAGAAAATGGCAAATTACTTTGGTGTCCCCAAAAGCGCAATTTTGGACGATGCCCAGCCTACCACCCACGAGTCCCGACCCATCCCTCCCGGCTTTCAGCCGAACCCTGAGATGGATTGGGTGCCTTTAGTGGGACGAATCGCGTGTGGAACTCCTATTACAGCAGAGGAAAATGTAGAACAGATGGTTTGTGTACCGTCTCGCTGGCACTCTACTTTTACGCTGACCTGTGAGGGAGACAGCATGGAGCCGCGCATTCACAACGGGGATCTGGTGGCCATCCGCAGCCAGCCTACCGTGGAAAATGGTGAGATTGCAGCTGTGCGGATCGGTGAAGAAGCTACTCTGAAACATGTATATCTGCACGAAAATTTTATTGAGCTTCGTCCTGAGAATCCTGCTTTTGAATCGATTATATTAAGTAAAGAGAACATGAATACTGTTGTGATCGAGGGCAAAGCCGTGGGGCTTTGTCGAGACATATAAAAGAAGGAAAATCATCATGGGAAAATCATCGCCATATGGCCGTAAAGAGTGGCACAGAAAACGCTCGGGTAATAAAAGCCTAAATAAAGGCATAGATGCTGCTTTTCGTGGCGTTGGTGCTATTGGAAAAGCAGCCGGAAGTGTC
>CAVKKE010000015.1:0-28031 GCA_963656875.1 Barnesiella intestinihominis
ATAACAGGGATAATGCCGATCTGATAGACCTTTTCTACGATGGGATTCATAACGCATTTCTCCTTTTTAGTTTGAACTCTCTCGGTGCGCGTGGGCTGCCGTTTGGGCATAATACACCCACTGTGCGCTCATATTATTAGTATAAACGACGGAAATGAGTTTGAAAATGCTCAACAAGCACAATGTTTTGCATAATAGCTTGTATACATTGCACAAAAATGACGAACGGCCTGAATTTTAGGCCCATTTTGCTCAGATTCCAAGCTTCCGGAACAGCTCAGCAACGCCATCGTGGTTGCTGTCGGCCTCGCTCACGATGTCGCCGATGGCCTTGATCTGGGGCATGCCGTTGGCCATGACGGCGGCGATGCCGGCCTTCTCCAGCATGGCGCGGTCGTTCTCGCTGTCGCCCACAGCAAGGGTGTTCTCATGGGGGATGCCCAGCAGGTCGGCCAGAGCAAGCAGGGCGCTGCCCTTGTCCACACCGGCAGCGGTGACCTCGATGTTTTCCGGGGAGCCCTGCACGACCTCCACATCCCGGATAGTCTGGAAGCGGGGCATGGCGGCGTCGGTCAGCTCCACGCTGCCGAAAAAGACGCACATCTTTTCCACAGTGTGCGCATTGCGGCTCATCCACTCAGGGAAGTCCCGCACGATGGTGAAACGGCCGTCGTTGGGCTGGCGGGCTTCGGTGTTTCCCTTGCGGGCGTAGCGCATTGCGGCGTATTCGATGCTGGCGCGGTCGGTGCAGGCGTAGCCATCCGAAAAGATGCGCAGGTCGGCGCGGCAGGCCATGCACACATCAAACACTTCCCGGGCTTTCTCCACAGGCATCTGGCGGTGCAGCAGGCAGGTGGGCTGGCTGATGGAGTGCCCTGCTGCATTGGAATAGCGGCTGTAGATGGCTCCCAGCGGATCAGAGCCCAGATCCCAGACGGCTGCGCCGTTGGAGGTGATGGCGTAGCGCACGCCGGGAAGCTGTGCCACCACCGGCGGCAGGCTGGCCAGCGGACGGCCCGTAGCAGGCACCACGACCACACCCTCTGCCACAGCGTCGGCGATGGCGGCGCGGGTGGCGGGGGAGATTTCGCCGTGATGGTTCAGAAGGGTGCCGTCCAGATCCAGGGCGGCAAGGCGGACAGGAGGAAAGCTTTGCGACATGAGAACTCCTTTGTGATATATAATAAGTAGAAAGAAATGAGACATCAAACCGGGCCTCAAAAGCCCGGCATTTTTATTTTATCGCACCGAAAGGGTTTGCGCAAGATGGCGGGATGTGGTATAATCATACGTCAACACATTAAAAATATAGGAGAAATACCATGAATCTCAAGCAACTGCGGGCCCATTGCCGCCCGCATCTGTGGTTCCAGCTGTACTGGGTGATCTATCTGATCTGGTTCTTCTGGCTGGACTTTACTGTCACTCAGCCGAAGTACATCATCCACAGCCCCATCGATGATATCATCCCCTTCAATGAGTGGTTCGTCTTTCCCTACTGCAGCTGGTTTCTGCTGCTGGCGGGGGTCACGGCGCTGCTGTGGTGGTTCGACACTGCCAGCTATGACAAGCTCTGCCTGATGATGTTCTCGGGCATGACCTTCTGCCTGATCGTCTATATGATCCTGCCCAACGGCCTGGATATCCGTCCCACGGCGGAGGCTGTGGGGCGCTCCAACATCGCCATGAGCATCATGAAGATGCTGTGGAGCGCGGACGCTTCGGTGAATGTCTGCCCCTCCATCCACTGCCAGAGCTCGGCCTGCATGGCGCTGGCCTTCAGCCAGAGCAGGCTGGCCAAGAACCGCACCGGCCTGAAAGTACTGGCCTGGGTGTGGGCGGCGCTGATCTGCGCATCCACCGTGTTCACCAAGCAGCACTCCATCATTGATGTGGTGTGCGGCCTGGCAGTGGCCTTTGTCTGGGTGCCGGTGCTGTACCGTCCCGCGAAGAAGTAAGTCTGAAAGCCCCCTTCCGGGGGCTTTCGCTGTTGTCAGGGCAAGGACAGCTGGACAAAACAGAGAAAATATTTGACAATTTTTAGTTGCAGTCACACTTGACAGCCGCCCCGGGGCTGGGTAATATGGTGGTACACACTGATATATTACTTCAGGATCCCGAAGGGAGAGAAGATCATGTCATCACGAAGTGCGCGCGAAACGGCATACCAGACCATCCGGAGCCGGATCATCACCATGGAGCTCAAGCCCGGTGACCCGCTGAATGACCGGGAACTTGCGGAAGAACTGGGCATCAGCCGGACCCCCATGCGGGAAGCTCTGCTCATGCTCAACCTTGCCCGTATGGTGGACATCAAGCCCCAGAGCGGCACCCATGTGGCCCCCATTAACCTGAAGCTCATGGAGATGGAGCAGTTTTCCCGCTATACGCTGGAAAAAGAGATTTTGAACCGCCTGCGCGGGAAGCTGACTGAGCCGCAGATCGCGGAATACCGGCAGAACATCGAGGATTACCGTCAGCTGGAAGCAGATCTCAGCCAGCCTGACCGCCCCACCCGCCTGCTGGAGCTGGACAATGCTTTCCACCGCAAGGCCTTTGAGCTCTGCGGCATGGAGGAACACTACGACTACATGCTCTCCAAGCTGCAGCATGTGGAGCGCATCCGCAAATTCAGCCTGCAGACTGAGGAGAACAAGTCGGTGTGCGGAGCCCACACAGCCATTCTGGAAGCACTGATCAGCGGCAGCGCGGAGGATATGGGCGAGGCACTGAGAGGCCACCTGACCCGCTATCAGCTGTCGGTGGAGCAGGCGCGCATCATCCATCCGGAATATTTTATCGACGAATAAATCATGAGGGAATGCCGAAAAAGCGTTCCCTCTTTTATTATGTGTCAGAAATGTAAAAAGTTTGAATTACTTGAATCACGTTATTGACCGGGTCTGTGTTTTGAGGTAAAATCGTGGTAGAATCAGGTGCATTGGGTGCACCGTTTTCCATGGCAGCGTGCAGAGCGCACGGCTGCACAACGTTCCTTTGGAGAGAACAGGAGGTCTTGTGTCATGAAGGCCAAACGATTGATCGCATTTGCACTTGCCGCTGTCTTTGCGCTGAGCGCAGCGGCCACACCGGTTCTGGCAGCAGCCCCCTCTGAGCAGCAGGCCCTGGCAGCGGTGGAAGAAGAAAACAGCATGGTGACCATCCGCATCAAGGCGACGGGCAACCTGGTCTATGGCTCTGACTATAAACTGGAGATCGAGACGAACCCCGCTGACACCCAGTATCTGGGTGTGGTGCTGGGCACCGGCGGCGAGGCCAACGGCTATGTGACGCTGGTGCTGTCGGGCAAGATCCGCGCTCTGCTGCAGATGATCCCGCTGCCCAAGAAGATGTCCAAGACGCCGGATCAGCCCGAAGAATTCAATGTTTACAGCTACCTCAAGCAGCTGATCGACGGCAATGACGTCAGTGTGCTGCTGCGTGTGGCAGACGAGGCAGTGTCGGTGATGGATGTGCTGCATTTCTATGTGCCCACCATCGACCAGGTGTCCAGCGGACTGCGCCTTGCGCTGAATCTGATCCGCAAGTATCTGCCGGAGGGTGCTTTGAGTCGCATCTATCTGGATGAGCAGCCCACGGATTCCGGCAATTATGTGGCCGGTGCCATCGCACTGGAAGCCGGAGATGTGAACACGGCGGGCTTTGCCATGTTCAAGATCAAGCCCCGCACCGAAGGCGTGCGCATGTACTGGGCGCAGCAGGCCGAGACGCTGAGCGTTGAAGAAGCAAAGAACTTCAACGCAGCGGCTGTTCTGGAAGTGGACGGCCAGGTGGTGCCTACCGATAAGATTCGCTATACCTATAAAAAGAACGGATTCGTCTGCGGCGACACGCTGCCTACTGAGCCGGGCACCTATGTGGAGACCGCCGAGATCAACGGCAACTACTCCTGCAGCAAGATCAGCCGCAACATCACCATCAATTAAAATCAAACGAACATGCAAAAACAGCCAGTGCATCTGCACAGGCTGTTTTTTACGTTCGTTTTTTACATTCAGAATCCGCGGTACCGGAAGCCCCAGCCGCCGCCTCCGCAGCAGCAGTTGCACAGCAGGTTGAGCAGGATCATGCTCCAGCACCACTGCATCAGGCCGCCGCCGGAGTGGGTGTAGGTGCGCTGGGTGGTGCGGTAGGTCTGGCCGGGGTTCTGCATCCGGCGCAGGTGCATCTGGTATTCCGTGTTGTTGGGGTCCAGCTGCACGGCCCGGCGGGCATCCTGCAAAGCATCGATGCGGTTGCCAAGGCCCTGATGGGCGAGGGAAGAGAGATAATACCACCGGGCATTGCGTCCGGTCATGCTGTCCAGAACCCGGCGGGCTTCCGCATAGCGGCCGTTGGCCACAAAATTGCGGGCGGCCTGCATCTCCGGACTGTCAGAACTGGAGTAGCTGGCACCCTGCTGGCCGTAGCCCTGCTGATATCCGCCAAAACCAAAACCGAACCCGAAGGGGTCGAACCCATCAAAGCCGTCAAAGCCGTCAAACCCGCCGTAGCTATTCTGGTAGCCCTGCTGCTGATAGCTCTGCTGGCCGTAGCCTTGCTGGTAGCCGCCGTAGGGATTGCCGCCTGCCTGGGTGTTGGTCTCACCTTTGGTGATGGCATCATAAGCCGCCTGCACTTCCTTGAAGTGTTCTTCAGCGGTGGGGTCGTCGGGGTTCAGGTCCGGGTGCCAGCGCTTGCACTTGGCGCGGTATGCTTTTTTGATCTCGTCGTCGCTTGCGCCGCGCGAAACGCCCAGCACCTCATAGGGATCTTTCATGGATATACTTCCTCACGTCTCATTTCATGCGGCCGCGTTGCCGCACAATATTATCAGTTTACCGTATTCTCGTATGAAAATCAAGCAGAACCGCCGGTGCGACCCGCTTTTCGGGCCTCTTTGGCGGTTTTGCAGTTGTATTTCAGCCATACACCGGAATAGAGGATGTTGCGCAGAAGGTCAACGTCTTCCACGCAGGGCAGACGTTCGAAGCTCTGAGCGCATTGAGCCAGCAGCAGCTCGGAAATCTCTTTCATCTCTTCTTCGTAGCCGGGCCGGGTGCTCAGGGTCTTGAGCGGATTGTAAGCCCCTTTGCGTTTGTCGCGTTCAAGGTCGTCGTAGGCGTCCAGCAGGTAGATATATTTGCCCAGATGGAAGCCGATGCTGCGCAGCTCCGGCGACCAGTGATCCTGCCGGTAGTCAAACAGTTCTGCCATCAGCTCTCCGAAGCAGCCGGATACGGCGTCCAGGTCTTCGCTCCCGGCAGCTTCGTACTCTGCCAGCCGGTCAAGGCAGGAGCGGATAGCGCTGCACTGGCGCGGCCAGCGGCTTTCGGCGTCTTCGCGGCAGCCGGTGAGCAGCTTTTCATAGCCAAGCCCCAGCAGGCTGCGGTCGTCCTTCCACTTGTCTTCGGCATTGTAATAGTGCAGTGCAACGCTCAGGTCGGCGCAGTAGTCGGTGGGGGAGTCTGCCCGCCAGTCAACACCCCGGATGGGATGGACCGGGCAGCGGCCATGGCCGGTCTCGGCTTCGGTCTCGCCCTCATACAGGCTGCACAGCAGCAAGTTCAGAAAGGTCAGGTCGTAGCTCAGAGTGAACCGCCCCCGCAGGCCGTGCAGCGCATCGATGCGGCGGCACAGCCCGCAGTAGGCGGTACGGTAGCGCTTTTGTGCTTCTTCCGAGAGAGCTGCCTGATCGGGAACAACATATCCGAACATGGCTCAGCTCTTCTTGATGAACTGGGTGCCGCAGCGGGGGCAGGAGATCTGGATGCGGCCCCGGCCACGGGGCACACGCAGCTTCTGGCGGCACTTGGGGCAGCGGTAGTAGTGATAGATCTTGCGGTTGGCCCACTGATCCTTCAGGCCCTGGAACTTGCGGTCCACGCGGTCCTTGATGGAATAGTATTTATAGTTCTCCTCGGTGCGCTTGGAGATGTTGCGGCTCAGAGTGCGGTAATAGCACAGCACCAGCAGCACCACGCCCACCCAGGTGAACAGACTGATGCGGGTGAGCAGAGAGAGCAGCAGCATCACGATGGAAGCAACGCTCAAAAACTGGTTCAGGCCATCGGTGCCGTAGCGGCCGATCATAAACTGACGGATTTTTTCTTTCATAAGTCCTGCGTCCTTTTATCTGAAGTTGTCAAACGGGCACGGCGGCCCGCGATGTTCTTTGTCTCTAGGATACCAGCCAACCATGATGAAATTTTGAACAGAGTGCAAATCTATCGTGAAGGGACGAAAGTTAAGCCTCACGGCAGCGCACGGTGATGACGGCTTCGGTATCCAACGCACCCTCCATGCGGCAGTGCAGCACGGCACGGCCTGCTTCGCCGGTGGTGGCGAGATAAGCTCCTGCCATGCCGCCCCGCAGCGGCACGACGCTGGGGCCAAGGATCTGCAGCGGGCCTTCCACGCTCAGCTGGACGGCTTCGCCGCAGTAGGGCAGCAGATTGCCGTTCTGGTCGATGGCACGCAGGCTGACAGCGGCACAGTCCCAGGTGGGGCCGTCGGTGAGGATGGGATTGTGCACGGTGCATTCCAGCCGGATGCTCTGCACCGGCTCCCGCACCACAGTGCGCACGGTGCGGCCATGCCACACGGCTTCGAACCGGTAGACCGGTGCGGGCCCGCCCAGCACGCCGATATATTTGTAGTACATCCGCGCCACTTCGCTCCAGCTCAGCCGCAGCGAGAGCATCCGCGCCTTGGACAGGGGCGAAAGCTCCATGGCGTCCCGGCGCATTTCGTTGAGGATGGCGGCGGTCATCTGCGCGGAAGCCGGGTCCATGCCCTCGTACTTCTGCAGCAGGGAGCCCACGAAGTCGCTGATCTCGATGGGAGGGTGGGGCAGGGCTGCGAACCGGCCGTGGCGGTCGGGGGAAAACTCTGCAATGAAATCGTTGTCGCGGTAGAGCCGCACGCTCTCAGCGTTGGTGAACACCCAGCAGGCTGTGGGCACACCGCCGGGCAGGTCGCCCAGCGCCATGGAAGAGGATACCTCCATCACAATCTCGGAAGGTGAGCGGGCAGTCTTCTGGCTGGCATAAACGGAAGCAGAAAGCTTCGGGTTGCGGAACATGTCCAGTACGCCATGATAGCAGACTCGGTCGCCGCTGCCGAATTCCCGGTGAGTGTTGTAATCGGCCATGCACCAGCCGAAGCTGCCTGCCACGCCCTGCTGCGCAATGGAATCATTGAGCACAGCAGCATAGCGCAGGGCCTGCACCAGACGGTGGGGCTCATCGTCAAAAGGCTTGGTGGGGAACTGCTGCCCGCCGAACTCACTGATGAGGTAGCCCTTGCGGGTGTCAGGCGTCACAGCTGAGCGGGCTTCACAGCCCGGGCCGCGGCCCCGGTAAGAGTAGTCATTGTAGGCGTAGACGTCTTCCAGCAGCTGGCTTTTGCGGGTGATGCGGGCGCCCGCCGTGGGGCGGGTGGGGTCCAGCCGGTGGATGGCTTCGTTGGTGCGTTTGTAGAAAGGCTCGTCGTCGGCGCTGCCGTTGATGCGGGCACCCCACAGGAACACGCTGGGGTGGTTGCGGCACTGGTACACCATCTCGCGGCAGTTCTGCAGGGCCTGCGCTTTCCAGCTCTCGTCGCCGATGTACTGCCAGCCGGGCATTTCGGTGAACACCAGCAGACCCAGCTCGTCGCAGGCGTCCAGAAACGCCGGGCTCTGGGGATAGTGGCTGGTGCGCACGGCATTGCAGCCCAAATCTTTCTTCAAGATCTGGGCGTCCAGCCGCTGCAGGCTGTCCGGCATGGCGTAGCCCTGATAGGCGAAGCTCTGGTGCCGGTTCAGGCCTCGCAGCTCCACCCGCTGGCCGTTCAGGTACAGTCCGCCTGCCACGAACTGCACCGTGCGGAAGCCGAACCGCACGGTCTTTTCGTCCAGCACACGGTCAAGCAGACCGCTGGTGCCGGGGCGGATGAGCCGCATGGTCAGGCTGTACAGGGTGGGGTGCTCGATGCTCCACGGATGCACCCCGTTCAGCACGCCGGTGATGGGCAGGGCCAGCACGCCGCCGTAAACGGCCCGGCTGCCGGAGGGGCTGCGGATCTCGGCCTGCAGGGTGCAGCCCACGGTCTTACCCACGGTGGAGGTGTAGATGCGGAAATCGCCCTCGGCCTTGGCCTCAATGAACACATCCCGCAGATAGGCGGGCTCCTTGACATCCAGGCTGACAGCGCGGTAGATGCCGCCGTAAGTCAGATAGTCGATCTGCCCGCCGAAAGGCGGGATGTTCAGGTCTTCGCGGCTGTCGCAGCGCACGGCCACAACGTTCTTCTGCCCCAGATGCAAAGCACTTGTCAGGTCTACCGTGAAAGCTGTGTAGCCGCAGGCGTGATGGAACAGCCGCCGCCCGTTGCAGAACACGGTGGCGTCGTGGGCGACGGCCCCGAAGGTGAGCAGTACGGTGCGGCCTTCCCACTCCTTCGGCGCAAAGAACTCCCGGCGGTAGCCGCACAGGCGCTGGTATTCATTTTCGTTGCAGTAGTTGTAGGGCAACACCTTGACAGTGTGGGGGATGCGCACCGGTTCCAGCTCCAGCCCGCACTCCGGGCGCACCAGTGCCGGGTCAAACTGCGGGGTGAACAGCCAGCCTTCGTTCCAATCGTAGTGTTCCATAGCAGGATCTCCATCTGAAAAATCACTTTACATCTTATGGTAACACAAAGATATGAACGAAAAAAGAAGCAAAAGCAGGTCGCGCAAAGGTTTTTTGCGGTTTCTGGCACAAAATGAGGGGGAGTGCAAACAAAAACTGCATTTGAGGCGGACTGGGCAAAAAGAAAAGCAGCTCAGGAAAATCTGTGGATCTTCCCGAGCTGCAGATCATCAAAACAAATTTTCCGCTTACCGGATGAAGTTGGTCATGGGGCGGTGCGGGTTTTCCGGGTGGGCAAAGCCTGCGGCCCTGCCGGCTTCGATGCAGTGCAGCATCCAGGCCATGTTGCGGCCCAGCTCCTGCATCACGGCGCAGCCCTCAGCATCCTGCAGCACCTGCTCGGCATTGGAACCGTGCACCATGGCCCAGTAGGAGCCGTTGACCAGCGGCATGTGGAAGAACTGGGGGTACTTGACCAGCTGATCCAGCGTGGTGGTGGTGCCGGCACGGCGGGCAGAACAGCAGATGGCGGCAGGCTTGTAGGCTAGATATTTGCCGCCTGCGTAGGCGAGGCGGTCCATGAAGCTGGTCATGTTGCCGGAAGCAGAAGCGTAGTGCACCGGGCTGCCGAAGACGAAGCCGTCGGCAGCCTTGGCCTTCTCAATGGCTTCGTTGACCACGCCGCCGAACACGCAGCCCTCGCCGCTGCGGCAGCCGCCACAGCCGATGCAGCCGCCCACAGGCTTGCCGCCGACATGCAGGATCTCGGTGTCTACCCCGGCGTCGTTCAGCTCTTTGGCGATGAGGGACAGGGCGGTATAGGTGCAACCCTTTTCGTGGGGGCTGCCGTTGATGAGCAGGACTTTCATAAAAATACTCTCCTTTATCTCGGAAAAATGCGCCGCGAAACGCCCGGCGCTGCCGGGAATATTGTAGCACAAACCGCGTATCTGCGCAACGCACGGCTCTTGACAAGAATATGCCGTTGGGGGATAATAAAGGATACAAAAAATGAGTGAGCAGCCGCAGGAGCAGGCTGCCAGAGGAGGAACAAGTATGCGCGTGATCGCAGGAGACGCCCGGGGCAGACGTCTGGAAGCTCTGCCCGGCACTGACGTGACCCGGCCCACCCTTTCGCAGGTGAAGGAGGCGATGTTCAGCATCGTGCAGTTCGACCTGCCCGGGGCGCGGGTGCTGGATCTGTATGCCGGCAGCGGCCAGCTGGGCATTGAGGCCCTGAGCCGCGGCGCAGCGCGTTGCGTGTTCCTGGATGAAAACCGCGAGGCCGTGAACATCGTCATGCGCAACTGCAAGGCCTGCGGCGTGTTCGACCGCAGCCGCGTGAACATCGGCGAGGCAGCGCGGTATCTTTCTGCCTGCCGTGAGCAGTTCGACATCATCCTGCTGGACCCGCCCTTCCGCGGTGGTACGCTGGAAAAGATCCTGCCCACGGTGGATAAGTGCACGGCGCCCGGCGGCATCGTGCTGTGCGAGAGCGAGACCGGCCTTGTGCTGCCGGCACAGGTGGGCGGGCTGACCCTGCAGAAGCAGTATAAATACGGCAAGGTGCTGCTGTGGAAGTACACCAAGCCCATGCAGCCTGCCGAACCTGCGGAGGAGGAACAGAAGGGAGAAGCGTTATGAATGTGAAGGAACTTCTGGATACCATTGAGGATGCGCTGGAGGAAGGCGCCAATGTGCCCCTTTCCGGCGGCAAGAAGATCGTGGATGTGGAGCAGATCCGCAACCTGCTGGATGAAGTGCGGGCCAACCTGCCCGGTGAGCTGCGCCAGGCCCAGCAGATCGTGAACGACCGCGCCCAGATTGTGGACACGGCCAATGCTCAGGCTCAGGCTATCGTAAAAAAGGCTGAGGAGCGCGCCCGCATTCTGGTGAGCGACGCCGAGATCGTGAAGGCTGCGCAGCAGCGGGCCGGAGAGATCACCTCTGCCGCCCAGAGCGAAGCACGCACTCTGCGCCAGACTGTGACGGACTACTGTGACAACATGCTGAAGACCACCGAGGAGACCATGGTGGAAAATGCTGCGCAGGTGAAGAATGTGCGCGCAAACCTGCGCCAGAACGCAAAGAAAAACGGCTGATTCACACACAAATTACACATCCTTTGAAATGATGGGTCCCTGCAGGCAAAAATGACGGCTTGCAGGGACTTTTTTTGTTACATTTGGCAGAAAGAAGAGGCACGGAAACCCTTGAAATCAGGGGCTTGATTTGCTAAAATAAATATGTATCAGTGGGTGAAAGTGGGTAAAAGTAGACGCTGCACCCTGAAAACCCTTCGGAAAGGGGGCGTGCAGATGTTTTTTGGCCGGTATGACTACACCATCGATGCCAAGGGGCGTCTGAACTTCCCCGCCAAATTCCGGGATGCCATGGGCGAGAGCTTCGTGGTGCTGGAATGGGTGGACAGCTGCCTGTTTGCGCTGCCCATGAGCGAAGTGGAAAAGCTGGCGGACAAGCTGGAAAGCGACGAGTTGATGGACAGCTGGGCTGTGACCGGTGATCTGTTCAGCACGGCGTGTGAAGTGACGCCGGACAAGCAGGGACGCATTCTGCTGCCCGCCGAGCTGCGGGAGTATGCAGGCCTTGCCAAAGATGTGACCATCATCGGCAACCGGAACCACGCCGAGATCTGGGCCACCGATGTCTGGAATGCCCGTCGCGCAGCCATTACCAATGAGCAGCGCGCCGAACGGCTGCGGAAGCTGCACCTCTGATGCAGAACAAGATGAAATTCAGGAAAGGAGGTCGTGCCAATGGACCTCGAACAACAAGCGGCCTTTGACCCGGCCTCGTTTGAGCACATTCCCGTCCTGCTGAACGAGTGCCTGGAAGGACTGGCCATCGATCCTGCCGGGACCTACCTCGACGGCACCGCAGGCGGTGCAGGCCACTCCCGCCAGATCGCGCTGCGGCTGGACGGAGAAAAGGGCGGACGGCTGATCTCGCTGGATCAGGACCCGGACGCCGTGCAGACTGCACGGGTACGTCTGGCCGGTCTGCCGGCTACGGTGGTGCAGATCAACTTCCGCTACGCCGGACAGGCCCTTGAGCAGCTGGGCATCGACAAGATCAACGGAGCCCTGCTGGATCTGGGCGTTTCCAGCCATCAGCTGGACGACGCAGCCCGGGGATTTTCTTACCGTGCAGACGCACCGCTGGACATGCGGATGAGCCAGCAGGGCGAAACGGCGGCAGACCTTGTGAACACCGAGAGCCGGGAAGAGCTGGCCCGCATCCTGCGGGACTACGGCGAAGAGCCCTTTGCCTGGCAGATCGCGGGCAAGATCGTGGAAGCCCGGGAGACGGCACCCATCGAGACTACTCTGCAGCTGGCCGACATCGTGGCCAGCGCCATGCCCCCGGCAGAGCGCCGGAAAAACAAGAACCCTTCCCGCCGCACCTTTCAGGCACTGCGCATCGCAGTGAACCATGAACTGGATGCGCTGGAAGAAGGGCTGGACACGATCTTCGACCACCTTGCGCCGGGCGGACGCCTGTGCGTCATCACCTTCCACTCACTGGAGGACAGGCTGGTCAAGAACAAGTTCCGCCGCTGGGCCACGGCCTGCACCTGCCCGCCGGAGTTCCCGGTGTGCGTGTGCGGCGGCAAGGCCAAGGCTAAATTGATCACCCGCAAACCCATTGAAGCAAACAGTCAGGAATTGGAGGAAAACCGGCGCAGCCGTTCCGCCCACCTGAGAGTTCTGGAAAAATGCTGAGATGCCGGACGGATCTTGTCGGCATCGTGTGAGGAGGAGAGCAAACCATGGGTCAGGCAGCATATGATTATAACGCGGTACGCCGCAGAAAAGCCCCGCAGACACAGCGCAAGGCAAATCTGCGGGTGGAAAAGGGCGGCAAGCGCCGTCTTTCGCCGCTGCAGGCCGCTGTCCACAACGCCATGCATCTGGTGGCGGCAGCACTGCTGGTGGGTTTTGCCATCAGCCTGCTGTGGAGCGAGTCGCAGCTGGTGGAACTGAACGATCAGATCCAGGACGCCAAGGCTCAGCTGGTCAGTGAGCAGAGCCAGTACACCTACTACAACAGCACACTGAACAGCAAGACCAACATCACCAGCGTGGAAGAGACGGCGAATCGTCTCGGCCTGATGAAGATCGACCAGAGCCAGATCACCTACATCCGTCTGGGCGAGAGCGACACGCTGGAGCGTACGCAGTCTGCTGTGCGGCAGTGGACCGACTTCATCTATAATGGTGCCGTGAACATTCTGGGCACCATCCAGTAAAGCAGAAAACGGGAAAGCGTGCGGCAGCGCACGCTTTTTCGGTTTCTGGCCTTCCCGGGCAAAATCCATCAGACAAAAAGCGGCGGGCTCTGCCGGGTGCAGCGGCTGCCGCAGGAGAATATCATGCAAGAATCTTCCCCCAAACAGAACAGAAACCGCGGCTATCGGCTGCGGCAGGCCGGTGCCCGCGACCGCCTGAACCCGAAGGTGCGCAAGATCTGCAGCAGGCTGGCGCTTGCGGCTGTTGTGGCGGCTTCGGCCATCGTGATCCACAGCCTGTACGTCATCCAGATCAAAAATGGCGCGACCTACCGTCAGTATGCGGCAGAACAGCAGCTGCTGGACACCACCATCAAGGCCACCCGCGGCGAGATCTATGACACTTCCGGCATCACGCTGGCTTCCACCAGTGTGGTGTGGACCATCTGGGCCGACCCCAGCTACAGCAGCATCCTGTACACTTCGTCCACGGCCGATGACGGCACGGTGACCAGGACTCTGGACCCTGCCATGTGCGCCGAGGTGAGCCGGGAACTGACCCTGCGGCTGCTGTCCGGCGACGGTGAGGCAATGGACGCCGTGGACACTTCTTCGGAGGCGTACCAGCAGCAGTATCAGGCCGTCTACGATGCGCTTTCCAAAACGGACTCTTCCTATGTGACCCTCGCCACCAAAGTGAACAATGCTGTGAAGCTGTCCATTGAAAAATATGTTTCTAGCTTCAACAAGGCTCACAAAAAAGCCACCGATACCTCCCGCAAGGGCCGCATCTCAGTGTCTTCGGAAAAGAGCTTCCAGCGCAATTATCCTTACGGAGCCTTTGCGGCGGCGGTGATGGGCTTCACGGATGCCGACGGCATCGGCGTCTATGGCCTGGAAAAATCTTATCAATCCACGCTGGCCGGTGTGGATGGGCGCACCATCACCCAGCGTAATGCTGTGGGCAACGCCATCGCAGACGCCAACGCCACCACCTTCGCAGCCAAGGACGGCTCCAATCTGGTGCTTTCGCTGGATGTGAACGTGCAGGAGATCGTGGAGCGCTATCTGAACGAAGCCATTGCGGCCAACGCCGTGGAGAACCGCGGCTGCGCCATTGTGATGAATGTGAAGACCGGCGCGATCCTTGCCATGGCGTCCAAGCCGGACTTTGACCCTAACAATCCGCTGGACTACAGCGCCAATCTGGCGTACCTCACGGAGCAGGTGCAGGCAGAGCCGGAGCTTTACACCATCTACAAAAAAGATGAAAATGGCAACTACCTGAAGGACGAGCACGGCCAGAAGATCCCGGAGGAAGACCCGGACTATACCGGCACCTACCGCGATATTCTGTGGAAAAACAAGGCCATCACCGAACTGTACTACCCCGGAAGCGTGTTCAAGGTCATCACCTCCGCCATGGGCATCGACTCGGGCCTGGCCAACATCAACACCACCTTCACCTGCGCCGGTGCCTATGGTGTGGCCAAGGAGACCTACCACTGCGCAGGCCACAAGGCCCACGGCACCATTACGCTGGCGGAAGCTCTGCGCCAGAGCTGCAACATCTATTACATCCAGCTGGGTCAGCGCATCGGTTCCCAGCAGTTCTATAATTATTTTGATGCGTTCGGCTTCACTTCCCGCACCGGCGTGGATCTGCCCAGTGAGACCAATTTCATGCAGTATTATAAGGCCAATCAGCTGGGTGAAGTGCAGCTGGCATCCTCGGCCTTCGGCCAGGCAATGGCCATCACGCCACTGCAGATGTGCACAGCTGTGGCTGCAGCCGTCAACGGCGGCTATCTGGTCACACCCCATGTCGTGGACAAGATCACTGACTCCAACGGCAATGTGATCGAGGAGATTGGTGCAAATGTCCGCCGTCAGGTCATCAGCGAAAGCGCCAGCAGCGTGATCCGCCAGATCATGGAGTATGAGGTGGGCAACGGCACCGGCGGCGGCAAATATGCTTATGTGTCCGGCTACCGCATCGGCGGCAAGTCCGGCACTTCCGAACAGCTGAACATGGACCGCCGTGCCGACGGAGACTACAAGAAAGTGGCATCTTTTGCCGCAGTCCTGCCCGCCGACGACCCGGAGATCATCGTCTATGTCATGCTGGATGACCCCAACAACGCACGCACCGACTACTCGTCTCTGCTGGCGGCTCCCGTTGTGGGCAACATCATCAGCGAGGTGGCACCGTATCTGGGCATCGCCACCGACGGCGAAGACCGCAGCCAGACCACTGTCACGGTGCCGAACCTTGTGGGCACCGAGTGGAGCAACGCGCAGGTGCAGCTGAACATCAAGGGCCTGAAGCATCAGCTGGCCGAGAGCACTTCTGACCAGACAGCGGCCGCCGTCACTTATCAGTACCCCCATGCAGGCGCAAAGGTGGCCTATGGCACTACCGTGTATCTGTATACCGATACTTATGAAGGCAGCCACACCGAAGTGCCGGATGTCACCGGCAAGAGCGCGGACTTTGCCCGCCAGATGCTGTCGGCGGCTGGCCTGAACTGCGTGGTGGAGGGCAGCGCGGGCGGCACTGTGCAGGCTCAGAGCGCAGACCCCGGTTCCAGCGTGCAGCGCGGAACCATCGTGACCATTACCTGCGGATAAAAGTACCTGCGGATAAAAGAGAAATAAGAGAGGGGAAAGGACCAATGGAAAAGATCTCTGCAAGCAAGCTGCTGGCCGGGCTGGTGCCCGATGGCTTCCTGACCAGTGACCCGGAGGTGGAACTGGTAACCACCGACAGCCGCGAGGTGCAGCCGGGCTGCATCTTTGTGGCGTTCCCGGGCGAAAAGTTCGACGGACACGACTTTGCAGCCAAGGCACTGGAAGAAGGTGCGGCCTTTGTTGTGGTGAACCACCCGGTGGAGGGCGTTCCGGCAGACAAAGCTATCCTCTGCCCGGACAGCTACCATGCCATGATGGTCATGGGCGCAAACTACCGCAGCCAGTATCACCCCAAGATGGTGGGTGTCACCGGCAGTGTGGGCAAGACCACCACCAAGCAGATGACCTATGCCGCCCTTGCGGGTTTTGGCGAGACCATCAAGACCGAGGGCAACCAGAACAATGAGCTGGGCATGCCCCGCACCCTGATGCGTCTGGAAAAGAGCACCGAGTATGCGGTCATTGAGATGGGCATGAGCCACGCCGGCGAGATCGACCGTCTGGTCCGCGCTGCCCGCCCGGATGTGGGAATCATCACCTGCATCGGCGTGTCCCACATCGGCAATCTGGGCAGCCAGGAGAACATCTGCAAGGCAAAGCTGGAGCTCTGCAACGGCCTGCCCGAGGGTGCTCCGCTGGTGCTGAACTATGATGACAAGTTCCTGCGCGCCGCAAAGCTGCCGGAGCATGTGAAGCCGGTGTGGTTCAGCCTTGCCGATGAAAATGCCGATGTGTGCGCGCTGTCCATCCGGCAGGAAGCGGATGGCATGAGCTTTGTGCTGGAAGATCAGGAAGAGGGCACCTTCGTGGTGAAGATCCCTGCCATGGGCAAGCACAATGTGGCCAATGCGCTGGCAGCTTACTGCGCAGCCACCCGTCTGGGCTGCGATGCCCGCGGCGTCATCAAGGGTCTGTCAAGCTTTGAGCAGACCGGCCGCCGCCAGAAGGTGGTGCACAGCAAGGGCGTCACCGTCATTGAGGACTGCTACAACGCCAACCCGGACAGCATGAAGGCCGCGCTGGCAATGTTCAAAGAGTTCCCCTGCAAGCGCCGCTTTGCACTGCTAGGCGACATGCTGGAGCTGGGCGAGCTGAGCCGCTCCGCCCACGAAGAACTGGGCCGTCTGGCCGCAGAGAGTGATCTCTACTGTCTGGTGACCTATGGTGAAAACGCAAAGCGCACCGCGGTGGTGGCTGCAGCCAAGGGAGTCAAGACTCTGCACGCCAGCAATTACCGCGAGGCAGCGGACGCCTTGCTGAACCGCATGGAGCCGGGCGATGCCCTGCTGGTGAAAGCCAGCCACGGCATGGCGCTGGAAAAAGCGCTGGAAATTTTCTACGCAGAGCAGAAAGACGTCAAAGAATAACTTTTTGACGAAAATTGGAGACTGAAAAATGATTCGTTTCGCCTTGATCGTCGCGTCGGTGCTGGGTTTTGCACTGACAGCGGCGCTCGGCAATTTAATGGTGCCGCTCCTGCGGGAGCTGGAGCGGTCGGTCCGCGGGCAGGACGCCGACACGCCTGCCCCGGAAAACCGGGTGCCCGCCATGGGCGGCCTGTGCCTGATGGTGGGCACGCTGGCCGCTGTGGGTGTGGGCTGGGTGGCCGCATGTGCTGCGCAGCCGCAGCTGCTGGGCAGCGAGGGGAAAATGATGACCCGTCTGCTCATTGCGCTGTTCGGTGCGCTGGCTTTCGGCGGCATTGGTCTGGCCGATGATCTGGCCCGGATGCGCAGCCGTGGGGGTCTTGGCCTGCGGCGCGGGTCGCGCCTTGGTCCGGAAGCTGCCGCTGCCGCTGCGGTGGTGGGGCTGCTGGACATGAACGGCTGCCTGACGCCGGGGCTCATCCTGCCGGGAAAAGGCTATGTGGATTTTGCTGCCGCCCCGCTTTTGTGGGGTGTGCTTCTGGTGGCGCTGGCTGAGTGCGGCCGTATCGCAGACGGAGCAGACGGCACCGTGTGCGGAGCATCCTTTGCGGCCATGCTGGGGCTGATGATGCTGGAAACGCAGCTGGGCTGGTTCCCGCTGGCGGTGCTTCCGGCGGCACTGGCCGGAGCGCTGATGGCGTTTTTGCTGTGGAATTTTCCGCCTGCAAAGCTGCGGCCGGGCAAATGCGGGTGCATGTTTCTCACCGGAGCGGTGGGGTGCATCCCGCTGTGCATGGGTTACGGCGAGCTGAGTGTGCCGCTGGCGCTGCCCTTCTGGGCGGAGGGCGGCATGGTGGCTTTGCAGATCGTGTCTTACCGGCTGACGGGCCGGACGCTGTTCCGCACGGCTCCGCTGCACCGCTGGCTGGAAAAGCGCGGAGCCAGCGCCGTGAACATCTTTTACAGCCTGTGTGCACTGAGCGTGTGCGGGCTGGCGCTGGCTGTGGGGCTGGCGCGCTGGGCTTGAGAACAGGCCCTATCCAAACATGGAAATGAGGGGAAGAAAGCAGATGGCAACCATCCGCAGAAAACGCAGGGAGCCGGTGCGCCCGCTGCAGAAGGACCCGGGGCCGTGGTCCCGGCTGCTGATCGACTGGCTGGCAACGCTGGCGATCATTATGATATTTGGTCTGGTGATGCTGTACAGCGCCAGCTATACAACGGGATACCTGCGCATGGGCGACAGCCTGCATTATATCAAGCAGCAGGTTTTCTGCATGCTTCTGGGTCTTGGCTGCATGTTCGTGATGAGTTATGTGGATCACCGCTTCGTGCGCAGGCTGCTGTGGCCGGGCTACTTTCTGGTGCTGGCCCTGCTGGTGATCACCCTGTTCATGGCCCCGCTGAACGGCTGCCGCCGGTGGATCCGCTTCGGCGGCTTCACGCTGCAGACCTCAGAGGTGGCAAAATTTGAGATGATCCTGCTTTCGGCCCATCTGGCGGCGAAAGCACCGCAGATCGAAAAATATGACCCGAACCGGCGCATCCGTGTCGCACCGCACGCCTGGTTTTATGTGCGGGTGTGGAAGCAGCTCATCATCCCGGTGGTTCCGCTGCTGCCGGTGATCGTTCTGCTGGCGCTGGAGCCGCACATGTCCGGCATCGTGCTGACGGTGGCCATCGTGGGCACCATCCTGCTGCTGTCCGGCAGCGGCGGCATCCTCACCTGGGTCGGCGCGGGCACGGCGGGCCTTATGCTGGAAACGCTGCTTTCTCATGTGGATTCCATCCCGTACCTGCAGGATCGTCTGGACGGCTGGACGCAGGATCTGAGCAAGATGACCGACCAGACTGTGCAGAGCCTTTACGCCATCGGTTCCGGCGGGCTGACCGGCCTGGGCCTTGGTAACAGCGTGGAAAAACAGCTCTGGCTGCCTGAGAGCACCAATGACTTCATTTTCAGCGTGGTGTGCGAGGAGCTGGGCTTTGTGGGCGCGGTGCTCATCATCGTGCTGTTCGTGCTGTTCATCGTGCAGGGGCTGTGGATCGCCTACCGGGCCGAAAACCTTTACTGCACCATGGTGGGCATTGGCATCATGGCTCAGATCGCATGGCAGGTGTTCTGCAACATCGCGGTGGTCACCAACACCCTGCCCAACACCGGCATCAGTCTGCCGTTCTTCTCGTCCGGCGGCACCAGCCTGATCCTGCTGCTGGCCGAGATGGGTGTGATGGTCAACATTGGCCGCAATGGCGAGCGTGCTGCCCAGCAGCGGGAGCAGAACCGTGCGGAACGGGAAGCCGCCCGTGCTGCGCAGGAAGCTGAGCGTGTCAGTAAGACCATCAATCTGGACGATGTCCGCCGTGCGGCCCGAAATGAGTTATAAAAGCTCTTGTCGCACAATGCATAAAAAGGCATAGTGCGTGTAGAAGGATACCGGCCTCGCCCTCTCCGTCATCGCTTGCGCGATGCCACCTCCCCCAAAGTGGGAGGCTTTGGCAGTCCATGCAAAGTTGCAGGTTTTGCCAAGGGCTCTCCCTTTGGGAGAGCTGGACGCGAAGCGGCCTGAGAGGGCGAGGATGCTGACACAAGATAAGGAGAAATCATCATGCGCGTTCTGATCGCTGCCGGCGGCACTGCCGGTCATATCAATCCGGCCCTCGCCATTGCGGGTGCCATCAAAAAGGCAGACCCTTCTGCTGAGATCCATTTTGCAGGCCGCAAGGAGGGCATGGAGTACCGTCTGGTCACCCAGGCGGGCTACCCCTTCCACCACATTGAGATCACCGGCTTCCAGCGCAAGCTGTCGCTGAACAACATCAAGCGTAATATCGTTACGCTGTGGAATCTGGCCCTCTCCGGCCCCAAAGCCAAAGCTATCATGAAAGAGGTCAAGCCGGATCTGGTCATCGGCTGCGGCGGCTATGTGTCCGGCCCGGTGGTGCGCTGCGCCGCAAAGATGGGCATCCACACCGCCATCCATGAGCAGAACGCTTTCCCCGGTGTGACCAACAAGCTGCTGGCTCCGGATGTGGACATCGTGTTCGCCGCCGTGCCCGCCGCTGTGGAAAAGCTGGGTGCACCCGACAAGACGGTCGTGGTGGGCAACCCGGTGCGCCCGGAAGTGTTCACGCAGGCAAAGAACCGTGACGCCATCCGCGCTGAGCTGGGTGCAGGCGACCGTACTGTGATCCTGTCTTTCGGCGGCAGCCTGGGCGCACGCCGCGTCAACGAGGTCGTGGCCGATCTGTGCGTCTGGGAGCAGCATGAGAATAAGCCTGTGCTGCACCTGCACGCCACCGGCCAGTATGGTGTGGAGCTGTTCCAGAATCTTGAAAAAGAAAAGGGCTTCACCCCCGGCGACAGCCTTGTGGTGAAGGAATACATCAACAACATGCCGGAGCTGCTGGCTGCAGCAGACCTTGTCATCAGCCGCGCCGGAGCCCTGACGCTGGCCGAGCTGGAAGCCGTGGGCCGCGCTGCTGTGCTGATTCCCAGCCCCAATGTGGCAGAGAACCATCAGTATTTCAACGCCATGGAGCTGCAGAAGGCTGGTGCCGCTGTGGTCATTGAGGAAAAAGACCTGACCGGCGAAAAGCTGGTGGCCACTGTTTCGGAGATGCTGGCACAGCCCGGCAAGCTGGCCGAGATGGGCCAGAATGCCCGCAGCCTGTCGGTGGACGACAGCCTGGACCGCATTGCAGACGCCCTGATGAAACTGGTGCAGAAGCACTGACGTAGAAGAAACCGTGAAAGGAGGTGCGCGTCATGCAGCAGAACCGTGGAAACAATGGCAATATCTATGACCTGCGGCGGGACCTGCAGCGCCCCTCGGCCCCCTCGCAGGGGGGCGGCAGGAGCTCCGGCGCAGATAGCAGCAGCCGCTATGGCTTCAACGGGGAGCCGCTGAGCTTTGCGCCGGACCGCACGGCCAACGGCACGGTGCGCCGCACCCGCACCGATAACAGCATCGAGTTCCCCACGCAGCAGCGTGTGCCGCAGCAGAACGCGCCCAAGCGCAGCCGGAACCAGAGCCGCCCGGCGCAGCAGCGCACCCGGACCGCGCAGGGAAAACGGGACACGGCTCAGCGCCCGCAGAGCGGCCAGAAGCGCCGCACCCGCAGCGGGCAGAACCCCCAAAGCGCTGCAGCCCAGCAGCGCTATCAGAACCAGCGCCTGCGCCCGGCGCAGCAGAACCGCGACCCTGTCCGGCGGGAGAAGCGCAAAAAGCGCAAGATGACCCGCGCTGCCATCAAGCGGCGGCGGATGTTCCGGCGGCTGATGGCAGTGGTCACGCTTCTGGCTGTCATTGCGGCGGGCGTCTATCTCACCACCACCATGCTGTTCAAAATCGGCACCATTCAGGTGCAGACGGCAGACGGAGCTGTGGTGCAGGAGGTGGGCGGCTATTCCAGCAGCCAGATCCTGCAGACACTGGGCGTGCAGTCGGAAGAAAACATTTTCAGCTTTGATCCCGGCGCAAAGGAAGCGGAGCTGGAACGTCAGTTCCCGCTGCTGGAGTCCATCCGGGTGATCCGCAAATACCCGAACACCGTGATCGTGCGGGTGACCGAAGCGACGCCGGCCTATGCCATGCAGACAGACAGCGGCTGGCTGACCATCTCTGACAAGTTCAAGATCCTGTCCTGCGATGCCGCCCAGCCCGAGGGACTCAAGACTCTCTACGGCGGAGCTGTGAGCACCACGACGCCCGGCGAACAGTTGAGCTTTGCGGCGGAAGAACCTGCCGACAGCGCCGCTTCCGGAGACAGTGCGGCTTCTGCAGACAGCGCCGCAGCCACACAGGAAACAACGGACGAAAAGATGGAAGCTCTGGCCACCTTGCAGGCGAAGCTGGAAGAATACGGGATGCTGGACGATGTGACCCGCATTGAGTTCGCGGACACCGACCAGATGGCTTTTCTGTATCAGGACCGCATCAGCGTGCTGCTGGGCACGCTGAACGATCTGGATTATAAGCTGGACCGCGCACGCTATGTGCTGACCGACGCCGATGGAAAGGGCGTGAGCCCCACCGACACCGGCGGACTGGATTTCAGCCATGTGAGCGCCACCAGCACTACCCGGAAGTTCTATCTGGCGCAGGGCGCGCCCACTCTGCCCTCCGGCTATGTGGTGCCGGAAAAGACGGAGGCAGAAACACCGGAAGCTGCAGAGGCAACCGCAGACAGCGAGCAGACCGCGGCGGACGGCGAAGCTGCCGGAGACACTGCCCCGGCAGAAGATGCCGCCCAGGACGGAACTCAGCTGACCGACCCTGAGCGCATGACCGCAAACGATGAAGAAAACCCCATGTGACCCAACATCAAACGATTTGAGGAGTGAGCAGTTATGAAACTGGAACAGTTACTGGAAGGTGTGCCTTTCACCCTCGTGCAGGGCAGCCTGGACACGGAGATCTCGGATATCATCTACGACAGCCGCAAGGCAGCCCCGGGCCTTGCGTTCGTGTGCATCGTGGGCACCCAGCGGGACAGCCACGAGTTCGCCGCTGACTGCGTCGCCAAGGGCGTCAGCGCACTGGTGATCCAGCATGATATCGACCTGTCCGCCATGCCCGGCATCACTGTGGTCAAGGTGGAAAGCAGCCGCTATGCCATGGCACTGATGAGCGGCAACCTGTTCGGCAATCCTTCCCGCAAGATGACCATGATCGGCGTCACCGGCACCAAGGGCAAGACCACCACCACGCATATGATCAAGAGCGTGCTGGAAGCTGCAGGCCGCAAGGTGGGCATGATCGGCACCAACGGCATCTATTACATGGGCCGCCACAAGGAGACTGCTAACACCACTCCCGAGAGCTATGAGCTGCAGAAGACCTTCCGGGAGTTCCTGGACGCAGGCTGCGACACGGCTCTGATGGAGGTGTCCAGCCAGGGCCTGATGATGGACCGCGTGGCGGGCATTCATTATGATATCGGTGTGTTCACCAACCTGTCGCCGGATCACATCGGCCCCGGCGAGCACAAGACCTTTGAGGAGTATCGCAGCTGGAAGGGCCAGCTGTTCAAGCGCTGCGACATCGGTGTGGTGAACATCGACGATGAGAACACCGAGGCCCTGCTGGAAGGCCACACCTGCAGCCTGGTGACCTATGGCCGCAGCGAAAAGGCCGACTACCGCGCCAGCGGCTGCGAGCTGCTGCGCACCCATGATTTCCTGGGCGTGAAATTCCATGTCACCGGCAAGGACGAGATGGACGTGAAGGTGAATATGCCCGGCGAGTTCAGCGTGTACAATGCTCTGGCCGCTCTGGCCGTGGGCAAGGTGCTGGGCCTGCCGGATCAGGCCATCCACGACGGCCTGGGCAAGTGCGTGGTCAAGGGCCGCGTGGAGCTGGTGCCCATCAGCAAAAAATTCACCATCCTGCTGGACTACGCCCACAACGAGGTGTCCACCGAGAGCCTGCTCACCACCCTGCGGGCCTACAAGCCCCACCGGCTGGTGGTGGTGTTCGGCTGCGGTGGCAACCGCTCCAAACTGCGCCGCTACGGCATGGGCGAGATCTGCGCCAAGATGGCTGATTTCTCCATCCTCACCGAGGACAACAACCGCTTTGAAAAGGTGGAGGATATCATTGCCGACATCCGCGTGGGCATGAACAAGGGAAACCCGGACGCAAAGTTCGTGGAGATCCCCGACCGTCTGGATGCACTGCACTACGCTGTGGATCATGCGCAGGAGGGCGACCTGATCGCCGTCATTGGCAAGGGTCATGAGACCTACCGTGACCGCGAAGGCGTCAAGACCCCGTTCCTGGAGCGCGAGCTGCTGGAAGAGTATGCCGAGCAGATCGGGCTGGAATAATTGATTATAAAAAATACCGCCGTGTCAGCCGACACGGCGGTATTTTTTATGGAAATGTTATGCCTTCAGCTGCGGAGCTTTGTTCTCCGGCAGGAGGTTGGTCATGCTCTTCAGGCTGATGCCGATGGTGGACAGGTTGTGCAGCATGGCAGAAGAAGCCGGCTGCAGGATGCCCAGCGCGCCCAGCGCGATCAAAGCAGAGTTGAAGGTGAGCACGAAGCGGTAGTTTGCGTGCACACGCTTCTGCAGGGAGTCAGCAATGGCCTTGAGGGCCACCAGCTCTTCCAGGCTGTCAGCCTTGATGGTCACGTCTGCGATCTCGCGGGCGATGGCAGCGCCAGAGTTGATAGCGATGCCAATGTCAGCAGCAGACAGGG
Organism: Barnesiella intestinihominis; assembly: GCA_963656875.1. Classification (GTDB taxonomy): domain Bacteria; phylum Bacillota; class Clostridia; order Oscillospirales; family Ruminococcaceae; genus Faecalibacterium. The sequence goes on from CAVKKE010000015.1 coordinate 24,132, forward strand.
CGGGGGAGTCGTTGATGCCGTCACCGATCATCACGACGGTGTGGCCCTCGGCCTTGGCTTTCTGGACAAAGTTTGCCTTGTCCTCGGGCAGCACCTCAGCGAAGAAGTGATCCACGCCCACCTGCTTTGCGATGGCGGCGGCGGTGCGTTCGCTGTCGCCGGTCATCATGACGGTGTTCTTGATGCCCCGAGCACGCAGGCCGTTCAGCACGGCAGCGGCTTCGGGGCGCAGCGGGTCAGAGATGCAGATGACGCCCACCAGCTGGCCGCTGGCAGCCATATACAGGTGCGAATACTCGGGCTTGAGATCATCGAACTTCTGCTGTTCGGCAGCGGGGATGATGCACTTTTCGTCCTCGAAAACGAAGTGGTGGCTGCCGATGACGACGCGCTCACCGCCTACGCGGCTTGCGATGCCGTGGGCCACGATGTACTCCACCTCGGAGTGCATCTCTTCGTGGGAGATGCCGCGCTCCTTGGCGGCACGGACAACGGCGTTGGCCATGGAGTGAGGGAAGTGCTCCTCCAGACATGCGGCCAGCTGCAGCACCTCGCGCTCATCACAGCCGGAGAAGGGGATCACGTCCACCACCTGCGGGGTGGCGCGGGTCAGAGTGCCGGTCTTGTCGAAGACGATGGTGTCGGCCTTGGACAGGGCTTCCAGATACTTGCCGCCCTTGACGGTGATGTGGTAGCTGCCGCACTCACGCATGGCAGACAGCACAGCCAGCGGCATGGACAGCTTCAGAGCACAGGAGAAGTCCACCATCAGGCAGGAGATGGCGCGGGTGACGTTGCGGGTAAGCAGATAGGTCACGCCGGTCGCGCCCAGACACCAGGGAACCAGCTTGTCGGCCAGGTCCAGCGCACGGTTCTCAGTGCTGGACTTGAGCTTTTCGGACTCTTCGATCATGGCTACAATCTTGTCGTAGCGGTTGGAGCCGCCCTCGGCCTTGGCGATGAAAACGCACTCACCCTCTTCCACGACGGTGCCGGCGTAGATGGTGGAGCCTTCTGCCTTGCGCACCGGCATGGACTCGCCGGTCAAAGCAGCCTGATTGACCATGGCTTCGCCTTCCAGCACAGTGCCGTCTAGCGGGATCATGTTGCCGCTGCGCACGACCACTTCGTCACCGGAGCGGACCTTGGTCAAGGGCACCAGGATCTCGGTGCCCTGGCTGCGCACCCACACCTTGTCCACGTTCAGGGCCATGCTGCGGGCCAGGTCGTCCAGACTCTTCTTGCGGGTCCACTCTTCCAGCAGGGAGCCCAGATTCAGCAGGAACATGACCGAACCGGCGGTGCCAAAGTCGCCGCGCAGGACGGAGACGCCGATGGACAGAGCGTCCAGAACCTCGACTTCCAGCTTGCGGCTCAGCACGCAGCGCATGCCCTTCCAGATGAAGCTGATGGAGCGGAACGCAGTGTAGGCGGCGGCGATGGGAGCAGGCAGGAACAGCTTGCGCAGGTAGTGGCCCGCCACCAGATTGAACATTTTATCCTGATACTCGCGGTTCAGCTTGCGGCTGTCGGCGGAGGTGACCAGGGCGTCGTATTCGGCCACATCGAACTTGTAGCCCGCCAGAACGGCGATGGCGGCGGAACGCTTGCCGGTATAAGTGATGACCACATCGCCGGTGCGCTCATAGACAGTGGCGCGGACGATGGCGTCGTTGTGATTCAGATAGGCTTCCAGCACATCGGCGCGGTGCAGGGTCATGCGGACTTTTTCCACATGCACGCGCATCCGGCCCTTGCTTTCATGCAGAATGGTACATTTCATACGTCAAATATCCTTCTCTATCGATTTGCCGCAGCGGCAGGCGAACACGCCCTGCACACCTGCGGCCCCACTCACAAAAAAGAGCCGCCCGAAGGCGGCTCGAAAGCCACACCGGGGCTTTCAGTGCTTCACGAACCGAATTACTCAGCGGTCTCTTCGGCGGTCTCCTCAGCAGCGTCCTCGATGACAGCAGCCTCAGCCTCAGCAGCGCGGGCCTCGTTGATGGCCTTTGCGTCAGCCAGAATGTCACCAGCCTGCTCCTGAACCTTGCTGATAGTCTCCATGGTGGAGTCCTTCATGCGCAGCACAGCAGCGGTGGTCTGGGTGTAGACCTTCTTAGCGTCCTTGCTGGACAGGATCTTGAAACCGGCGGAGCCAAACAGAGTACCAGCTGCGAACAGTGCGATCTTCTTGATGTTCATAGTAAATTCCCTACCTTTTTCTATTCTTGGTTGAGAGCCCGCAGAAAGCGGAAGCCCGTAAGATAAATGTACCGGCCAAAACGCCGGAGGCCGGGGCAGACGTGCCCCTCACTTCGAGCCTATTGTAGCACAGATTTTACCATTTTCAAGAGCTTTCTTGAATGTTAATGTACATAAACTTTGTACGCAGGGTAGTTAGAAAACGCTATCCCATCGTGTTTTTTACAACAAACTACAGTTTGTAAATGTGAACTAACCGATTTGAAACCGGTTTCAGGAATTGCCAATTTACAGTGTGTACAAAAACAGCCCGCCGCAGGCATGTGTGCTTACGGCGGGCTGTATAAAAGACTCGCAGTTACAGGATGCGCACCCGGATCACGGCAGGGATGGCGGCCAGCTTATCGGCCAGCTTTTTGTCCAGTGCGCCGGTAGCGTCCAGCATGGTGTAGGCCATGTTCTTTTTGCTCTTGTTCACCATGTTTTCGATGTTCAGGCCGGCTTCGGTGGTCAGAGCGGTGATCTGGCTGATCATGCCGGGCTCATTCTTGTGGATGATGCAGATACGCTTGCCGCCTGCACGGGGCTGGTTGACCTCCGGCATATTCACCGAGTGAGTGATGTTGCCGTTCTTCAGGTAGTCGCTCAGCTCCTTTGCGGCCATGACCGCGCAGTTGTCCTCGGCTTCCGGGGTGGAAGCGCCCAGATGCGGAGTGCACACGATGCCGGGTTTGCCGAGAATGGCTTCGGACGGGAAGTCGGTCATGTAGCCGGAGACTTTGCCGGTCTCCATGGCGTCCAGCAGAGCTTCGGTGTTCACCAGCTCACCGCGGGCGTAGTTCAGGATCTTCACGCCGTCCTTGCACAGGGCCAGTGTCTGAGCGTTGATGGTGTCCTTGGTGGTGGGCAGGTAGGGCACATGGATGGTGATGTAGTCGCACAGGGGCAGCATGTCGTTCAGGTTTACGCAGTGGTGCACCTGGCTGCTCAGATTCCAGGCGGCTTCAATGGAGATGTAGGGGTCGTAGCCGTAGACATCCATGCCCAGCTCAATGGCGCAGTTGGCCACGCGGGAGCCGATGGCACCCAGACCGATGACGCCCAAAGTTTTGCCCTTGATCTCATTGCCTACGAACTGCTTCTTGCCCTTTTCCACGGTCTTGGCCATGGCGGGGTCGCCGGTCAGGTTCTGGCACCACTGGGCGGCGGCAGTCACATTGCGGCTGCCCGCGATCAGCATGCCGATTACCAGCTCGGCCACAGCATTGGCGTTGGCACCGGGGGTGTTGAACACCACAATGCCCTGCTCACTGCAGCGGTCCAGCGGGATGTTGTTCACACCGGCACCAGCGCGGGCGATGGCCAGCAGGTTGTCGTTGAAGGTGGTGTTCAGCATGTCGGCGCTGCGGACGAGGATGCCGTCGGGGGCATCGGTGTCCACGGCCACATCGAACTGCTTGTTGTTCAGCTTTGCCAGACCCACCGGGCTGATGGCGTTCAGAGTTTTGATGGTGTACATATATAAATCCCCTCGTATTATATAAGAGTAGTATTTATAGACCGCTCTCCAGCGGAATGCTACAATAAGTTCAGGATGCTGTGGATTGGTCTTAATCACCTACCGTCAAACGGTTTAATGGAGGCTCCAACCACAGCTTCTTTGTTGAAATGTTAATCAGTTAGATACCGCCAGAC